>JBFKCU010000121.1:0-7766 GCA_041620115.1 Burkholderiales bacterium
GACGACACTTACTACCTCGCGCTGGTGCATCCCGGGTGCGGGATCATCCCGGCGGCGCTGGCGCTGGCCGAACGCGAGCGCGCCGGCGGCACGGCCTTGCTGCGTGCCATGGTGCTGGGTTATGACATCTGCGCGCGCATGTCGCAGGCGCTGGGCATCGAGCGCTTCCGTGAGCGTGGCCATTCCACCCACAGCTTCGGCAATATCTTCGGCGCGGCAGCGGCATCCGCCGCAATGCTGAAGCTGACCGCGGATCAAGCGCGTTATGCGATGTCATACGCGGCGCAGCAGGCATCGGGCCTGTCGTGCTGGGCGCGCGACATCGAACACATCGAAAAGGCCTTTGATTTCGGCGGCATGCCCGCACGCAACGGCGTTACCGCGGCGCTGATGGCGTCGATGCGCTTTACCGCTGTCGAAGACATTTTCTTTGGCGACCGCAGCTTTTTCCATGCCTACGGCCTGACCGCAGACCCGCAGAAACTGATCAGCGGGCTGGGGCGCACGTACGAGATCATGAATACCTCGATCAAGCGCTGGGCCATCGGCTACCCGATCCAGGCGCCGATGGACGCGGTGATGAACCTCATCGAAAAGCATGGCGTCGGCGCCAAAGACGTGGACCGGATCACCATCACCATCGACGACCAGGGCGCGCGCACGGTCAACCAGCGCACCATGGCCAGCATCAACATCCAGCACCTGACGGCGGTGATGCTGCTCGATGGGGATATTACTTTCGCGTCGGCGCACGATGAAAAGCGCGTGCGCGATCCGCGCGTCACCGCGTTGAAGAGCCGTATCACGCTGCAGGGCAGTGCGGCGCTGGGCCGGACAAAGACCACGCAGGCCATCGTCGAAATCACCACCCGCGACGGCCGCCGGCTGCGCCACCATACGAAGGCCGTGCGCGGCACCGCCGCGAATCCGATGCCGCGCGCCGAAGTCGGGGCCAAGGCCCGCGACCTGCTGCTGCCGCTGCTGGGGCCGCGGCGCACGACGCGTCTGATCGATACCGTCTGGAATATCGAAAAAGTGCGCGATCTGCGCAAACTGCGACCGTTGCTGACGTTAAAATGACCGCAATTTCCTGAACCGATCCAATCAATCCACGAAAGCTGAACCCCATGCGTTACGACCTGCACAGCCACGTCATCCCGCCGACCATCATCGCCGCGATGGAGAAGGATCCGAAGTTTTTCCAGACCAGCATCACCGAAAAAGACGGCAAGCGCTATTTCGATGTGCACGGCCGCCCGGCGGAGCTCAATGCACAGTTCTACGATGCCGACGTCAAGGTCGAGTGGATGAACCAGAACAAGCTCGACGTGTCGGTGATCTCGGTCGGACCGCCGATCTATTTCTACTGGCTGTCGCCGGACGCCGGCCTCGCCGCAGCCAAGCTCGCCAATGACGGCATCGCGCAGATGGTGGCCAAGCATCCGTCGCGGCTGCGCGGCATGGCGCACCTGCCGATGCAGGATCCGGACGCCGCGATCGCCGAGCTGGAGCGCGTGGTCAAGGAACACAAATTCAAGGCGGTGGAGCTGGCGACCTCGATCGAAGGCATGCCGCTGGCGGACAAGAAGTTCCGCAAGGTACTGAAGACCATCGAGCAGCTCGGCTGTTTCATTTTCGCGCATCCGTACCAGTGTCTCGCCAAGGGCGGCATGGAGGAGTATTACCTGTCGAATTTCGTCGGCTTCCCGCTGGACACCACGCTGATGGTGGCGCACCTGATGTTCAGCGGCGCGATGGACGAGATGCCCAACCTCAAAATCGTGCTGCCCCACGGCGGCGGTTTCATTCCGTACCAGATCGGGCGCTTCCGCCACGGCCACCAGGTGCGCAAGGAGCCCAAGGTCAATAACGTGACGCCGCCGCGCGAACTGTTCAAGCGCTTCTACTTCGACTGCCTGACCCATGACCCCAAGGCGGCCAAATACCTGATCGACCAGGTCGGCGCTGATCATGTGGTCATCGGCACCGATCACCCCTTCGACATGACGCCGCTGGATGTGCCGGCATCGGTGGACGGCATACCGGGACTGACCGCGGATGAAAAAGCCTGGCTGTGCGAGCGCACGGCCAAGCTGCTGCTCGGGGAGAAGTAAGCGGGTCTGCCGGCGACGGCGGTTCCAGTCAGCAATCAACCAGGAGACACTGCAATGTCGGAATCCAAACCACGCGTCAGCATGATCGACACCGAAGCGGCCACGGGGGACACGGCAATACTTTTTGACGCGGTCCGGGCGATGCTGGGCCGGGTGCCGAATTCCTATCGCATCCTCGGCCATTCGCCGCTGGTCGCGAAAATGCTGATCCCGTTCAATGCCGTGGTGCAGCGCCAGGGGGCGGGCAGCGTGCTCAGCACCAAGCTCAAGGAAATGGTGGTGATCAAGACCAGCCACCTCAACGGCTGCAAGTATTGAATGGCTCACAACACGTCGCTTGGTCAAGCGGCAGGCATCAGTGACGATCAGGTGGAGGTGATCGGCACCGACGATTACATGGAGTCACCACATCTGAATGCACGTGAAAAAGCGGCTGTGCTGTGGGCCGAGCATGTCACGCGCAACACGGCGCGCAGCCGGGATGATGTTTTTGAAATCGTGCGTCAGCAATTCAACGAAGCGGAGATCATCGATCTCACACTGATATGCTGCTTTTTCAACATGTTCAACCGGGTGACCGATTCCCTGAAGATGCCGATCGAGATGCAGTCCGAAGTTGACAAGATCAAGGCCTCGGTCAATCTGGATCCTGCGAAAGTGAAGTCCTACCTCGAAACCGTGGTCGCCAAGTGGCCGCAGCGGTTTCCAAAGCCCGCACCGGATTGATCCGCCGGGCTAAGCCGCCCAGTCTTTGCTGCGCTCCACCGCCTTGTGCCAGCCGGCCAGTAATCCGGCGGCGTGGTCGCGATCCATCTGCGGCTCGAACGTGCGCTCGACCTGCCATTGCGCATCGAGTTGGTCCGGGTTCTTCCAGAAACCCGTGCCCAGCCCGGCAAGATAGGCAGCACCCAGCGCCGTGGTTTCCTGTATCCGCGGGCGCACCACCTGCAGGCCCAGCACATCAGCCTGGAACTGCATCAGCGCGTCGTTGCGCGCCGCACCGCCATCGACCCGCAGTTCGCGCAGGTCAATGCTGGAATCGCTGACCATGGCCTGCAATACGTCGGCGCTCTGGTAGGCGATGCTCTCCAGCGCCGCGCGGGCGATGTGCGCTGCGGTGGAACCCCGTGTCAGTCCCATGATCGCGCCGCGCGCATGCGGATCCCAGTGCGGCGCGCCGAGGCCGGTGAATGCGGGCACCAGATAGACGCCGCCGTTGTCGGGCACGCTGTTCGCCAGCGCTTCGACCTCACCGGAGGCGCGGATGATGCCGAGACCGTCACGCAGCCACTGCACCACCGCGCCGCCGATGAACACGCTGCCTTCGAGGGCGTATTCCCTGTCGCTGCCCGTCGCGCAGGCCGCGGTACTGAGCAGGCGCGATTGCGAATGCACAACCTCCGTGCCGGTGTGCATCAGCATGAAGCAGCCGGTGCCGTAGGTGTTCTTGGCCATGCCGGGCTGCGTGCAACGCTGGCCGAACAGGGCGGCCTGCTGGTCGCCGGCAATGCCGGCAATGGGTATGGGTGCGGCAAACAGTCCGGCTGCGGTTTCAGCGATGACACCGCTGGACGCGCAGACTTCGGGTAGCACTTCCGCCGGCACGTTGAGCCAGGCCAGCAGCTTGTCATCCCAGGCGCCGGTGTTGATGTTGTACAGCAGCGTGCGTGAGGCGTTGGTGACATCGGTGGCGTGGACTGTGCCGCCGGTCAGGTTCCAGATCAGCCAGCTGTCGATGGTGCCGCAGGCGAGTTCGCCGGCTTCGGCGCGGGCACGTGCACCCGGCACATGGTCGAGGATCCACGCGATCTTGGTGCCGGAGAAATAAGCATCGAGCACCAACCCGGTTTTTGCGGTGATCGTGGCCTCGAGGCCTTTGATCTTGAGCGCATCGCAGGCGGCGGCGGTGCGCCGGTCCTGCCAGACGATGGCGTTGTGGATCGGCTTGCCGGTGGTGCGTTCCCACACCACGGTGGTTTCGCGCTGGTTGGTGATGCCGATGGCCCTGATGTCGCGCGCCCTGGCGCCGGCCTTGCTGATGGCTTCCAGTGCCACCGCGAGCTGTGATTCCCAAATTTCCATGGGGTCGTGTTCGACCCAGCCGGGTTGCGGAAAAAGCTGTTTGAACTCGCGCTGCGCCACGGCGCGGATCGCACCATCGCCGTCAAAGACGATGGCACGCGAGCTCGTGGTGCCCTGGTCGAGGGCGAGGATCATGCGGCGCTCAGCCGCCGGAGGCGGCCTTGATGCCCGCAGCCTTGACCAGCTTGCCGAACTTGGCGACCTCGGCTTTCAGGTAGGCATGAAACTGTTCGGGCGTGCCGCCGATGATCTGCGCACCGACGTCGGCGTGGCGTTTCTGGATGTCGGGATCGGCAAGAATGCCGCTGAATTCCTTGTGCAGGCGGGCGATGACGGGTGCCGGTGTGCCTGCGGGTGCGGCCACAGCGGACCACGACGAGTTTTCATAATCCTTCACGCCGGCCTCGGCGATGGTCGGCAGTTCCGACAGCACGGCGAGGCGCTGGGCACCGGTGGTAGCCAGTGCGCGCACGCGGGTGGCCTTCACATGCGGCACGGTGGAGATCGCGTTGTTGAACAGCACCTCGATGTTGCCGGCGATCAAATCGGTCAGCGAGGGCGCCGAACTCTTGTACGGGATATGCGACATTTTTGTCTGGGTCATCAGCGCGAACAGCTCGCCGCTGATGTGGCCGAAGCCGCCGACGCCCGAAGAGCCGTAATTGAGCTGGCCCGGTTTGGCGCGGGCGAGTGTGACCAGGTCTTTCACCGATTTTGCCGGCAGCGAGGGATGCACCACGAGCACGCCGGGGGAGGTCGAAACCTGGATGATGGGTGCAAAATCCTTCACCACGTCGAACGGCAGCTTGTAGAGGTGCGGATTCACCGCCCACGTGCCGACTGTGGCAATGACGATGGTGTAGCCGTCAGCGGGCGCCTTCACCGTGAGTTCCATGCCGATGTTGCCGCCGGCGCCGCCGCGGTTGTCGACCAGCACCTGCTGGCCCAGGCGCTGGGCGAGTTTTTCGCCGAGCATGCGGCCCTGGATGTCGGTGGGGCCGCCGGGCACAAAGGGCACGACAAATCGCACGGGCTTGGTCGGATATTCGGCCTTGCCCTGGGCTGCGGCAGGCACGGCGGACAGCATCGCGAAGGTGAGGACTGATGCGGCGACAGCACTACAGCACAACAACATACGCTTCATGGCATGCTCCCCTGCTGTTGGAAAACGGAACTTCAGGCGCGCAGCGCCTGCTTCAGCCGCATCACCGCGGAGTCGGGACTGGTCAGCACTTTGCGGCCTTCCTTTACGGGGATCAGCCGCGCGGCGCTGGCCATCGAGAACTGGCCCAGCACCAGCACATCGCAATCCGCGAGCGTCGCAGCAGCGCCTGCGATCAGGTTGTCGTGGCCCTCGGCATTGCCGTTACGCAGTGCCACTGCGGCATCCGGCACGATGCTGGTCGTGACCTTGATGGACTGCTTTTTCGCGCCGGCCATGGTGTTCAGTTCGGCCTGCAGTGCGGGGATGGTTGGTTCGAAGGTGGCGATGAGTCCGATGCGTGAACCGGCGGCCAGTGCTTCATCGAGCATCGCTTCGTTGGGCTTCAGCACGGGTACGGGCACGCATTTGGCCGCGGCCTCGATCGCCGGGCCGAATGCGGAGCAGGTGAAGAGGATGCCGTCGGCGCCGCAGCCGTGCACATAGCGCGTCAACGTGAGGAAGCGCTCGATCATGCGATCTGTCAGCTTGCCGTCGGCGGCCAGGTCGGGCGCGAGCGAATCCTCGAGCAGGCTGGTGGTGCGGGCGTCGGGCCACAGCCGCTGGAAGGCGCCAACAATGGGGTCGATGGCAACCGGTGTGGCGTGGATCAGGGCAATGCGCGGATGTTTCATGACGGTCGGTCGGCAATGAAATGGGCGTTCATTCTACTCGGTTTACCATGCTGGAAATTCGTGTCCGGGAAGTTTGACAAATCGGGCCCTGCGTGGACAATCGGGGTCCCGGTTTGCGTTTTAGCCTCGCCGCGACGGACGCATCAGCCGCGCGCAATGCGCGGCCATCAAGTTGAATAATACGGAGGTCAGATCATGAGGAATTTCTTTGCCGCCATGGCATGCTGTGTTGCGGCCCTGTTTGTTGCGGGTGCGCCGCTGGCGCAGGCCCAGGCTTATCCGAGCAAGCCGATCCGCTTCATCCTGCCGTTTCCGCCGGGTGGCGGCACCGACATCCTCGGGCGCATCTTCGCGCAGAAGCTGTCCGAACAGGTGGGTCAGCCCGTGGTGCCGGAGAACCGGCCGGGTGCGGGCGGCAACGTCGGCATGGAGTATGCGACCCGGCAGGCGCCGGACGGCTATTCGATCGTAATCGCTTCGCCGTCCCTGGCGATCAGTCCCAGCCTGTACAAGAAGCTCAGTTACAAACCGGAGGACCTCACGCCCTTCGGCCGGGTGGCGTCGATACCCAACGCGTTCGCCGTGCATCCGGTAGTGCCCGCAAAGACCGTGAAGGAACTCGTGGCGCTGGCGAAGAAGCGCCCGGACACGCTCAATTTCGGCACTGGCGGCGGCGGTACCTCGAACGACCTCGCGGCGCGCTATTTCATTGGCGAGAACAAGCTCAAGATCCTGGTCGTACCGCACAAGGGTGTTAACCAGGCCACCGTGGCGTTGCTGGGCGGACAGGTGGACATGGTCGTGGTCGGCGTCGCCACCTCGGCGCCGCACGTGAACGCGGGCAAGCTGCGTGCCCTTGCGACGCTGACGGAAAAACGCACCGAAGCCATGCCCACGGTGCCGAGCATCGTCGAGGCGGGGTTTCCGTGGTTCCAGGTCGATACCTGGTACGTGATGGCCGTGCCGACCGGCACGCCGCCGGCGATCATCAGCCGGCTCAATGCCGAGTTCAACAAGATGCTGGCCAGCCCGGACATCCTGAAGAAACTCGAGGATCGCGGCGCCATACCGATCACCAGCACGCCTGAGCAGGCCGTGCAGTTCGTGAAAAAGGAAACGGAAACCTGGGCTAAAGTCATCAAGGACGCCGGCGTCGATAAGCTCTAATGCCGGCGCATGCTGCAACATAATTTAATCGAGGGGAGCAACCATGGTTAAGCAATTCGGCAGGCTGGCAGTGGCGGGCTGTGCCGCCGCGTTCGTGTTCGGTGCGGGCGCGCAGGCGGCACAACTGGAGTATCCGACGCGTGCGGTGCGCATGATTGTGCCGTTCGCACCGGGCGGTCCGACGGACACCATTGCGCGGGTCATCGCACAAAAGCTGACGGAAGGGCTCAATCAGCAGGTGGTCGTGGACAACCGCGCCGGAGCCGGCGGCAACATCGGCATGGGGCTGGCGGCCAGTGCGCCGGCGGACGGCCACACCGTGATCATAGTCAGCTCGAGCTTCGTCGTGAATCCGGGGCTGTACAAAACCATCCCTTACGATCCGTACAAGAGCTTTGCGCCGGTGTCGAACGTGGCGGCTTCGCCGAATGTATTTACCGTGCATCCAACGATCCCGGCCAAGTCGATGAAGGAACTGCTGACGCTGGTGTCCGCGGATCCGAAGAAATTCTCGATCGCGACGCCGGGTGTCGGCACCACGCCGGATCTGTCGGCGCAGTTGCTGAA
>JBFKCU010000122.1:0-7762 GCA_041620115.1 Burkholderiales bacterium
CGGGTACGATGTCGTATGCAATGCCGGCCTGCTCCAGCGCATCGATTTCCTCTTGTGCCCGCCCGAACAGCAGCGGATCCCCGCCTTTGAGTCGCACCACGACCTGGTATTTGCCCGCAGCATCGATCAGCCGCTTGTTGATGAAACGCTGCGCGGTGGAATGCCGGCCGCAGCGTTTGCCGACGGCAATTTTCAACGCCCGCTCGGCAAGCACGAGCGTCTCCGGGTGCACCAGCGCATCGTGAAAAACGATGTCGGCACGACGCAGCAGCTCAGCCGCGCGCAGCGTCAGCAGATCGGGGGCGCCGGGACCGGCACCCACCAGATAGACTTTTCCCGGCCGGTTCATGCGCTTACTGTTGTTCCGGCGATGCGAAGCAACGCCGGCGAAACAGGGGCAGCGGCCGTTCCACCGAAGTCTGGTAGGCCTCGGTGAAATCATCGAAGGCCGACAGCGCCGCCTGCGCGCTGCGAAGCAAGTCCTCTTGGGGGACGTCCTGCCCGTCCGCGAGCAGAAACGCATCGAAGCCGCAGCGCGACAGGTAAAACAACTGGTCACGCTGCACATCACCAATGGCGCGCAGCTCCCCCGTCCAGCCGTAGCGTTCGCGCAGCAGCCGTGCCGTCGAATAGCCGCGCCCATCGGTGAACTGCAGAAAATTCACGGCGATCAGGCTGAAGGCGTCAAGGCTGTCTGCAATCTGCGCCGGGTCTTCATCGCCCTCGAGCCAGACGCCGAGACGCCCGGCGCCGCGTGCGCGCAATGCGCCGGCCGCCGCCTGCCACAAAGCCAGTGGCACGAGAATGTCACCCGCCACAGGTACGGTCGGCAGGCTGCCGTCGGCCCCGCGCTCAAGCCGCTGCCAGCTGTCGGCGACGATCTTTTTGTGTCTGATCAGATTTTTCATAAACATGTTCCTTGAAAGGTTCGAGACCCAGCCGTCGCACGACATCGATGAAGCGCTCGGCTTCACTGTCGCGGCGCGCCAGATACACGTCGATGAGTTTTTCGATGACATCCGGCACTTCATCCTGCGACACGGACGGGCCCAGCACCTTGCCCAGAGACGCGTCATTCCCCTGCGCGCCGCCGATCGAGATCTGGTAGAACTCCGCACCCTGCTTGTCGACGCCGAGGATGCCGATGTGACCGACATGGTGGTGGCCGCAGGAATTCATGCAACCGGAGATGTTGAGGTCGAGTTCGCCGATGTCGTGCTGGTAGTCGAGGTCGTCGAAGCGGCGCTGTATCGCCTCGGCTACCGGGATCGACTTCGCGTTGGCCAGCGAACAGAAATCGCCGCCGGGGCAGGCGATGATGTTGGTGATCAATCCGATGTTGGGCGTAGCCAGACCCAGCGCTTTCGCTTCCTGCCACAAGGCATGCAGTTCCGACTGCTGCACATCGGGCAGGATCAGGTTCTGTTCGTGCGACACGCGCAGTTCGCCGAAGCTGTAACGGTCGGCCAAGTCAGCCACGGCATCCATCTGCGCGGCGGTCGCATCCCCCGGCGGCACGCCGGTTTTTTTCAGCGACAGCGTCACCGCCGCATAACCCGGAACGCGGTGCGGATTCACATTGCGCCGCGCCCAGTTGCTGAAACCGCGGTCGCGCGCCAGCGCCTGCGTGTAATGCACGGACAGCGCATCCAGCCTGCGGTACTGCGGCCGGGTAAAGCGTCCGTTGATGCGCCCGATTTCGGCGTCGGTCAGTGTCGCCGGGCCGTCTTTCAGATGTGCCCACTCGGCGTCCACCTGTGTGCGAAACACTTCGGGCGTGAGTTCCCTGACCAGGATCTTGATCCGCGCCTTGTATTTGTTGTCGCGGCGGCCATGACGGTTGTAAACGCGAAGGATGGCATCGAGATAGGTCAGCAGATGCGGCCACGGCAGGAATTCACGAATCACCGTGCCGATGACGGGCGTGCGCCCGAGGCCACCACCCACCAGTACGCGAAAACCGATCTCGCCAGTCGCATCGCGCCGCGCTTCGATGCCGATGTCGTGCACCTGGATGGCCGCGCGGTCCTGTTCGGCGCCCGACACCGCGATCTTGAACTTGCGCGGCAGGTAGGCGAATTCCGGGTGCAAGGTCGACCACTGCCGGATCAGTTCGCACCACACCAGCGGATCGACGATCTCGTCGGGAGCGACGCCGGCAAAATGATCTGTCGTGGTGTTGCGGATGCAATTGCCGCTGGTCTGGATCGCGTGCATCTGCACGGTCGCCAGATGCGCCAGGATGTCGGGCACATCCTCCAGTTTCGGCCAGTTGAACTGGATGTTCTGCCGGGTGCTGAAATGGCCGTAGCCGCGATCCCAGCGCCGCGCAATGTAAGCGAGTGCCCGCAACTGGCGCGAGTGCAGCAGGCCATACGGGATGGCCACCCGAAGCATGGGGGCAAATCGTTGAATATAAAGACCATTTTGCAGTCGCACCGGGCGAAAGCTGTCTTCGGACAATGCACCGGCGAGAAACCGCCGGGTCTGGTCGCGGAACTGCACCACCCGTTCGTCCACCAGTCGCTGATCCACCGCATCGTAAAGATACATCGGCAATACCTCGAAACTTGACAAGCCGATGGTAAAGACCTCTTATATATCTTCAAAGACTATGTTATTAATTGTTAAGACGTTTTTGTTATATCAAATCAAAACTGACGAGTTAACCCATTGAATTTAAATCAATTACGCTATTTGCGCGAAGTGGTGCGCAGCGGCCTGAAAGTCTCTGACGCCGCAGAAGCCCTCTTTACGTCCCAGCCGGGGATCAGCAAACAGATCCGGCTGCTGGAAGAAGAACTCGGCGTGACCATCCTCGTACGCAACGGCAAGCGCATTACCGATCTCACCGCGCCCGGCCGCATCGTGCTCGAGATCGCCGAACGCATTCTGCAGGACACCGACAACCTGCGCGCGGTGGGCCGCGAGTTCAATGACGGCGGCCGCGGCACGCTGGTGATCGCCACCACCCATACCCAGGCCCGCTACGCGCTGCCCCCGGTGGTCGCACGCTTCATGCAGCGTTATCCCCAGGTACGGCTGACCCTGCGCGAAGGCAGTCCGGAACACATTGCCGCGCTGCTGCGCGACGGCGCGGCCGACGTCGGCATCGCGACGGAATCCGACGAGGAATTCGCCGACTTGATGACTTTGCCCTGCGCGCAATGGACGCGCAGCGTCATCACACCGCTGAGACATCCGCTGCTCGACGCCGGCCCGCTGACGCTGGAAAAAATCGCCGCGTATCCGCTGATCACCTACGACTTCGCGTTTACACCCGACTCGCCGATCAAACGGGCTTTCGACCATGCGGGCCTGCAGCCCAACGTTGTGCTGACGGCGATCGCCGCCGACGTCATTAAAGCCTATGTCGAAATGGGCATGGGTATCGGCATCCTCGCCAAGATGGCCTTCGATCCGGCACGCGACCACGGTGTGCGCCTGATCAATGCCGACCACCTGTTCGACGCCAGCACGACCAGCATCGCGCTGCGGCGCAATGCTTATCTGCGCGGCTACGTGTTTGACTTCATCGAACTGTTCTCGCCGTCTTTGAAGCGGGACGCCGTCAGTGCCGCCCTGAACGCCGGCGGCGGCTGACGCCGGAGGAATCCCGCTCAGGCCGTCATCCGCCGGCGCGAATGATTGCTCAGCGCGTCCACCAGCGACACCAGCACGATCATCGCGATCAGCACGCTCGCGGCCTCAGCGGTCTGGAACAAGCTCAGATGAAAATGCAGCATCTGGCCAAGGCCGCCGGCGCCGACCACGCCGAGAATGGCCGCCGCCCGCACATTGATTTCCCACCGGTACAGCGCGTAGCTCATCAGTTGCGGCAGCACCTGCGGAAACGTCGCATACCAGAACGCGGCAACCGCACCGGTACCGTGGCGGCGCAGGCTGGCGTGCGGCTCCGGCGCGACATTCTCCAGCGATTCGGCAAACAGGCGGCCCAGCACGCCGGTGGTATGAACGGCCAGCGCCAGTGTCCCGGCGAACGGCCCCAGGCCGGCAGCGATTACCGCCATCACCGCCCACACCAGTTCGGGTATCGCCCGCAGCACGTTCAGCACCAGGCGTGACAGGGCGCGGGCAATTCCTCCCCAGCGCCCTGCCGCCGGCAGCGCCATCAGCAGACCGCCGACCGTTGCAACCAGGGTGCCCAGCCAGGAAATCGCCAGTGTTTCCAGCGTGGCATAGCCCAGCTTCTTGAGGAACTGCGCATCCGTCGCCGGATGGATGAACCCCGTTACAAACTGGCCCATATTCGCCGCCGCAGCGCCGGAAAAGAAACTGGCCCAGTCACCCGACAGGCTCACCACGCACAGGAGCAGAAACGCCAGCGCGACCGCAGCGCCCGCGAGCGCACCCCAGGCCAGCCTCATGCCAGCACCCGGCGCAGAAACGCGCTGACCAGATCCGCCACCCATACCAGGGCGACAAACACCAGCAGCATGGTCAGCACCTCGCCGCCGGCCAGCATTTTCATCGACAGCTCCATCTGCTGCCCCAGCCCGCCAGCGCCGACAAACCCCATGACCACCGATGCGCGGATCGCGCATTCCCAGCGGTATATCGTGTATGAGGTCAATTCGGGCAGGCTCACCGGCAACGCGGCATACCAGAAGGCCTGCAACCGCCCTGATCCGTTCTGCAGCAAGACCGCAGTGGACCGGTGCTCCGCCGATTCCAGAATTTCGATGTAAACCTTGCCAAGCATGCCGCCGTAAGTAATGCCGATCGCCATCACGCCGGCGGTATCGCCCAGCCCCACGGCACGCACAAAAATCATCGCCCAGACGATCTCGGGAATGCTGCGCAGAAAAATCAGCACCCAGCGGATGCCCGTCCGCACCATCGCGGGCAGCAGTGCCATCCGCCCCGTGGCAATGCGGGAAATCGACAGCACCCGGGTTGCTGCGAGTGCCGCGGGCAACGCAATGGCAATCGCGATGGCGGTACCCACGGTTGCGATGGCCACGGTTTTCCAGGTGGCGTCCATGACCAGCCGCAAGAACTCCGGCGACGACGCCGGTGGCAGAAAACTGCCGAGAAACTGCCGTAATGCGCGCAGACTGGTCTCGCCCCACAGGATGGCCGGATTGAATTCCGTCAGATACCCCGCCGGTATTAGCAGAGCAAGAAAAACCACCGCGACCGTGACACGCCCGTGCCACGCGGGATCGCGCAGGTCGGCGGCGACTACGTGCATCGGCTGAGCTTGAGTGCCGGGGCGGGCACTTCCGGCACACCCTGCACCGACGACCCCAGTTCCGCGCCGTACAGTTCCGTCAGGCACTCATCGGTCACCTGCGCGCGCGGCAGATCAAAACTTACGCGCCCGGCACGCACACCAATCAACCGGTCGAATCGCGCCAGCGCGAGATCCACGGCATGGAGGCTGACGACCAGGGTGGCACCGCGCACCGTCGCCTCCCGCTGCAGCACCTCCAGCGCGTTGAGCGCCAGTGCCGGGTCCAGCGAGGATACCGGCTCATCGAGCAGCAGCAGTTCCGCATTCGATGCAATCAGGCGCGCCAATGCCACGCGCTGGCGTTCGCCACCCGACAGCTTGTCGCAACGCAGGAAGAGCTTGTCCTCGAGATGAAACCGCGCCAATGCATCTCGCGCGATTTCCGCATCCACGGGATAGATCAATGAACGCAGCGCCTGCCACGTCGTCCATTGCGGCAGGCGGCCGGCCAGCACCGCGTGCACCACGCGCTGTCGGGGTGGCAGCGGCGGCACCTGCGGCGCCAGAAACAAGCGGCGCCGCAGGGCATGCAACCCCGCCGCCGGCAACTGCCAAGGGTCAACACCGAGCACCTGCATCGATCCCGCAGCAGGGCGCATCGCGCAGGCCAGCGTCGCCAGCAGCGTGGTTTTCCCCGCCCCCGAAGGACCGATGACCGCGACCTGCTCGCCCGGCGCCAGTGCCAGCGTTACGTCGGACAGCGCGTCGGCGCCGGTGGCATAGGCCACCCGCAGACCGGAACACGCCGTGATCGCGGCGCCAGGCTGGTCGGACAGCACTATTTGAGCAATCCTGCCGAACGCGCGGCCTGCTCAATGCTCTTGTAGTTCTCGACCTTCGTCGGCACAAAACGGCTCGCGCGCTGCAACTTCAGGATTTCCGCATGCGCCGGATTCTTCGGGTCGAGCGCGAGGAACGCGTTGCGGATCTTGTCGATCACCGCCTTGTCGAGGTCACCGCGCACGGTCCAGTTGTAGTCGTAATACGGCGGTGTCGTATAAAACACCCGGACCTGTTTGGTATCAATGCGTTTTTCAGCGACCAGTTTTTCCCAGACCGAGATGTTCAGCGCGCCCGCCTCGACCTTGCCGCCGGCCACCTGCAATGCGGTGGCGTCGTGCGCGCCGGAGAACGCAATGCGCATGTCCTTGTCGGGATCAATACCTTCCTTCAGCATGAAAGACCGCGGCATCAGGTGGCCCGAGGTCGAGGACACCGAACCGAAAGCAAAATTCTTGCCCTTGAGATCGGCGAGCTTGTTGATGCCGCTGTCCGCGCGGGTGACGAACACCGAACGGAACTTCTCATCCTCCTCGCGCTGCACCAGGGGAATGGCCGTGCCTTTGGTACGGATATGCGCCTGCACGAAGGTAAAGCCCCCGTACCAGACCAGATCGATTTTCCCTGCGGCCAGCGCCTCGACGGTCGCGGCATAGTCCGTCACCGGCGTGAACTCAACTTTCATCCCCAGCGCTTTTTCCAGGTACTGGCCCAGCGGCACAAACTTGCGCTGCAATTCGGTAGGCGCTTCATCCGGTATCGCCGATACCTTCAAGGTTTGCGCAGCCATCGCGGTCGCGGCAAAAAGTGTGCAGAACACAAACAGAATCAGGCGCTTCATACTTGGACTCCTTCAATCAAAATGCGCCTGCGGCACCGGAGGTGCCGACAGCAAAACGCGCGGGGTGGTAAAAACAGGAAATGAAAAACTGCGGGACGGGAACTGCGGGGCGATCATGCACGAGTGTGCGGACGCTGCGCGCGACGGGGATGCCGCGCGACCGAGATGTAACACGCTGCGCACCGGCATCCGCGCCGGACACCGGTCAGCGCGCATGCCCCCGACCCCACCCCAGCCGATGCTGCGGGCCAGGGAACGGGAACTGCGCGACGTCAGGCGTTCCAGCAGGAACATGTTTGATCTACCTCAGGCTTTGTCCAGGACACGGCCATCACCGCATCGCATCCTTTGCAGACTACCGTTTACCAAACTCCGGGGCAGCATACAACCGTAATGCCGGCATGGCTTCAGCCCCGCCGCACAAAATCCTGCGGCCGGAAACCGAGGATCCAGAGGCTGCCGAAATAAGTCCCGCTTCCCGCCACCACCAGCAGCGCCAGCCGTCCGACGCGCTCGAATGCTCCCGCACCCATCCAACTGGCGGCCGTGCCGGACAACAGCCACAGCACCATGCCCATGGCATAGACCGCCAGCGTGAGTTTCAGCAGAAAGACGCCCCACCCGGGAACGGGCACGTAAATCGCACGACGACGCAGGGCGCGCAGCAATAATCCCGCATTAATACAGGCGCCCAGACTGATGGCCAGCGCCAGACCGGCGTGACGCAATTCCCAGATGAACACCAGGTTCATCACCTGCGTGGCGAGCAATGTGATCACCGCTATTCTGACCGGCGTGCGGATGTCCTGCTTCGCGTAGAAGCCGGGCGCCAGCACCTTTACCGCGATCAGGCCCACCAGTCCGATTGAATAGGCAATAACCGC
>JBFKCU010000123.1:0-7748 GCA_041620115.1 Burkholderiales bacterium
AAACCGGCAATGGTATTGCGCAACCGGATAGTCGGTCCATAAGCGGTCAAACCGTCAAAAAAAGCGGCCCCGGGGCCGCTTTTTTTGACGGTTTGACCGCTTATGGACCGACTATCCGGTTGCGCAATACCATTGCCGGTTTTTCAAATGCGCATTCGATAATATCGCCCGGTTTGAGGTAGAGATCCTCGGCATTCGCCTTGCCCACGGCGACACCGCCCGGAGCGCCGGTCGAGAACATGTCGCCGGGCTGCAGGTCGAGCAGGCGCGAGAAATGTTCAATGATGTCCGGCAATTTCCAGATCTGGTCGCTGGTGTTTACGCGCATGCGCTGCTCGCCATTGACGCTGCAGGTGACCCACAGGTCGTAGGGATCGGCTATTTCGTCCATGGTGATGATGCAGGGACCCAGCGGGCCGAATGCCGGCGCATTTTTCGATGTCCAGAAACGTGAGCCCGAAGCGACTTCACGTTTCTGCGTATCGCGGCAGGTCAGGTCATTCAGTATGGTGATGCCGGCGATGTAGTTGAAGGCATCCTTGCCCTTGACGCCGTAAGCGCGTTTGCCCATGACGAACACCAGTTCCGGCTCGTAGTCGAGGCGTGACACCGTCGCCGGACGTGGCACATCGGCACCGTGACCGGTCAGGCATGAGTTCAGTTTGACGAAACCGGTGGGCTCCCCCGGCATTTCCTTGATCAGGTCGTTGCGCTTCAGTTCTTCCAGGTGGGTGCGGTAGTTCTTGCCGACGCACAGAAACTTGTCGGCATCGGGAATCGGCGGCAGGTAGTGGATACTCGTATCGGGCGCCAGCGTTTCACCGGAAAGTTTCGCTGCATTCCTGCCGGCGTGCTCGAGTACGGCGCGCGCGCGCTCGAGCCCGGCGTCACCGAGGGCAAGCAACCCCTTCATTGATGCCGGGATGATCTGTTTGCCGTCATTCAGCGCGCGCTCTCCGGCAACGAGGTCAAGCATTTTGCCGTCAAGCTGGGCGCCGATACGCACGGTCCCGGGGTCGGAGAGCAGGGTGTAGGTGGCCAATCGCATTGCAAACTCCTCGGCTGAAAAAAAGAAACGGCGCGATGTCCGCGCCGTTCAGATGGAAACGGTCGAGGCCCTATTTTAAGGCTTGGACCGCGCTTTCTTCCAGCGTTTCGGTGCAGACGATGCGCCTTTCGTGGCACCTGGGCCTGATATCGGTGCCTGCAGCCTACGGTTTTGACAGATGGTCAAACACCAGGGTCTTGGCCACTTTGCGCGTAAAGTCGATGAAGCCTTGTGCGGCGACCGGCAGTTGCTTGCCCGCCGGATAAGCGAATACCCAGTCGCGTTCGATCGGAAATCCCTCGACGTCAAGCACCGCCAGCTGTTCGTGGGATACATCCAGGCCCAGCGTGTAGCGTGACATGATGGATACTCCCAGTCCGGCGATGATGGCCTGCTTTACCGCCTCGTTGGTCGAGAGTTCCATGCGCACCTTGAGTTCGCATCCGTGTCTGGCAAAGGCCTCGCGCGCAATCGCGCGGGTGCCGGATCCCGGCTCGCGGATCAGGAAGGGTTCTTCGGCGAACCGCTTAAAGGGAATGCGTTTTTCCCGGGCCAGCGGGTGATCGGCGTGCGCGTACGGCACCATGGGGTTGGGCAGTATGACCTCGGTGACCAGGTTCGGGTCTTGTGGCGGGCTGGCGAAGATATACAGATCATCCAGATTTTTCGCCATGCGTTCGAGCAGGACATCACTGTTGTGGATCTGCAGCGAAACCTCGACATCCGGGTGCTCTTTGACGAAGGCCGCCAGCACGCGCGGGGCGAAATATTTTCCGGGTGTGCTGACGGCCAGCTGCAAGCGCCCGGTTTTGAGCCCGCGCAGGTCGTCAAGCGCCCCCTCGAGGCCAGCCAGTGCGCCGAAGATGTCATTGCAGGCGGAATACAGAATCCTGCCGGCCTCGGTCAGGTGGATGCTTTTGCCGATTTGCTCAACCAGCGGCAAACCCACCGTTTCGGCAAGTTTTTTCATCTGCACCGAAACCGTGGGTTGCGCCATGTAGAGTTCCTCGGCTGCCTTGGTGAAGCTGCCGAGCCGGGCCACTGCTTCGAACACGCTCAGTTGCGGCAGCGTGCCGTGCTTGAGGTAACGTCGAATCTTCTTTTGCACCATGTCAGTCCTTTCGTTGCAAGCGTGCGTCCACTGCGTGGCCCGCCAAAAAGAGCGGGGCAGCGCGACCTTCACCTCGGACGGACGGGCCGGTAACGGCTCATAAAACCTCGCCCGTTCAGGCAAAGGTCTCGCTTACAACCACATGCCCGATCGGGACATGATGCGTTGCCGACGGCGCCGGAAAGCCTAAAGGCTTCCGAATTGACGACTCCGTCATTGCGGTCTGCGCCGCAAAAGCTACTCCCCTTTGGAGGGAACCCGCATGTCATGCGGGCGCGCGGATTAAAACACATGATCGTTGCCATGACAAGTTTCGATGGCACCGCTTGAATTTCAGGTGGGGCGTCGAATCCGTGATGGTTCCAATCGAATAATGTAATTTACTTTTGCGGCCACTGCGTTGAAAATGCCGCCCTGCGTTGGTATCAACGCGGGCAACCGGCCGTGAAACATTCATTGTGCGGTTGCGGCAATGGCCAGGGGAGTAGCTTTTGCGGCGTCTGTTGATCGCGCCGCGCACGATGTTGCCGTCAATACGGGGTGTTCTCCCCGGTGACATCGGTAGCCGGAAGGCTGCGAGCGAGACCGGGTTTGGTGGTGTGCATGCTTCGATGATGCACGCCTATGGGTCTCGTAAACGCACTTCTGGGAGTGAGCGTGGAAATATTGTCTGCAGAATTCTTCTCGGCCCTGTTGGCCATCATCATCATCGACCTGGTACTGGCCGGCGACAACGCGATCGTCATCGCGCTCGCTGCCCGCAGCCTGCCGCCGGATCAGCGCAAAAAAGCCGTCCTGTGGGGTACTTTCGGTGCGATAGCGGTGCGCACCGCAATGACGCTGGTGGTCGTGTGGCTGCTGAAGATCCCCGGCCTGATGCTGCTCGGCGGCGCGCTGCTGGTCTGGATCGCCTACAAGCTGCTGGCCGACAACAACAATGGCGGGCATGAAGTTGCCGCAGCCAGCGGCTTCTGGGGCGCGATGAAGACTATCGTCGTGGCAGATGCAGTGATGGGGCTTGATAATGTGCTGGCGGTTGCCGGTGCGGCGCATGGCAGTTTCCTGCTGGTAGTGATCGGTTTGCTGATCAGCATTCCCATCGTGATCTGGGGCAGCCAGCTGATCCTGAAATACGTTGAACGCTATCCGGCCATCGTTTACATCGGTGGTGCGGTGCTGGCGTGGACATCGGCCAAGATGATTGTGAGCGAGCCCCTGATCAAGGGCTATCTGGAGCATCAGCAGATGTTCGGTGCACTCGTTTACTTTGTCATCATCGGCGGCGTGCTCAGTGCGGGTTTCTGGGCCAATCATGCCCGGGTGCGGGCCCTGGTCGAAGGCTATGTGATCAATGCGGACCAGGCGGCGGCTGAAGCAGCCGCGAGCGCCGGAGTGTCAGGAGGAGGAACGATGGCCATGAAAATTCTGCTGCCGGTGGATGGCTCGGTGAATTCACTACACGCCGTGCGGCATGTGATCAACCGTTTTGCCGACAAACCGGCGATTGAAGTGCACCTGCTGCATGTGCGCACGCCGCTGTCACAATACATCGCCCGCTTTATCAGCCGGCGTGACATCGAGGGCTACCATCGGGAGGAAGCCGTAAAAGCGTTGACCCCGGCACTGGAGCTGCTGAGCAAGGCTGGCGTGCCGCATGTCGACCACGTCGAGTTCGGCGACAAGGCGGAAACCATCAAGCGGGTGGCGGAGCGTCTTGAAGTCGATCAGATCGTGATGGGGACGGCGCGCAAGAACTCCATTACCCGCATCCTCGAGGATTCGGTGACCGGCAATGTGCTCGAGATTGCGCAGGTGCCGGTGGTCGTGGTTACCGGTCCGTCGGTCTCCAGAGTCGAAAGAATCGGCGTGCCCGCGGGTATTGTGGCGGCGGTCGCCTACCTGCTGGTTGCAGCATACTGAGCGTCAGCAGCAGTGTGATGGAAACCCCGCCGCTTGCGGCGGGGTTTTTTTGCGCCACGCCCTACCGGCAGCGGCTGCGACGGGTGCTAGAACCTGGGCTTGCGGGCTGCCTTCTTGTAGCCCTTGATGCCGTCGAGGATTTCCTTTTTCGCTTCCTCGGAGCCGACCCA
Source organism: Burkholderiales bacterium (assembly GCA_041620115.1). Lineage (GTDB taxonomy): Bacteria > Pseudomonadota > Gammaproteobacteria > Burkholderiales > SG8-41. The sequence continues at coordinate 4,250 of JBFKCU010000123.1, forward strand.
GCCCACGACCTTGACCCACTTGCCGGGTTCCAGATCCTTGTAGTGCTCGAAAAAGTGGGCGATTTGCGCCAGCGTTCCCTGGGTGAGGTCGCGGTGTGATCTGATCTTGGCGTAGAGCGGCGTCAGTTTGTCGATGGGTACGGCGAGGATCTTGGTGTCATCACCGGCCTCATCCTCCATTTTCAGCATGCCCACGGGCCGGCAGCGCACGACCACACCGGTGATCAGCGGCACCGGCGACAGCACCAGCACGTCGACGGGATCACCGTCGCCGGAGAGGGTGTGCGGCACGTACCCGTAATTGCACGGATAGCGCATGGCGGTCGACATGAAGCGGTCGACAAACATCGCGCCGGTGGATTTTTCCATTTCATACTTGATCGGCTCGGCATGCATCGGGATTTCAATGATCACATTGAAATCGTTGGGCACATCGAACCCCGAGCTCACACGGTCCAGGTTCACGATTGTTCCTTGGGCAAAAGATGCCTGATTATAACGTTGCCCGCCGCTGCGGCCGGGCGTACATGCTAGGATCGTGGTTCATTCAACCATGGAGTTGTTCATGAAACTGTACATCACGTCCACGTCGGGCAATGCCTGGAAAGTCCGCCTGCTGCTGTCCATGCTCAAGCAGGACTATGAGACTGTCGTGCTGGATACCAGCAAGGGCGAGCACAAAACGCCGGAGTTCCTCAAGCTCAACCCGCGCGGTCAGGTACCGGTGCTGGTCGACGGCAAGCATGTGTTCTGGGACTCGACGGCCTGCCTGGTTTATCTCGCCCGCAAGTACGGTGGCGAGAAATGGCTGCCGACTGATGCCGAAAGCCTGGCAGAAGTGCAGCAGTGGCTGGCATTGTCGAACAATGAACTGCACTACGGGTTGCAGTGGGCCCGCGGCGTGAAAATCGGCATCCGCAGCATCGGCAGCTATGACGAGTATGCCAAGTACGGCCGTAACGGCCTGGCGGTGCTGGAGGGCAGGCTCAAATCGAACGAGTGGCTGGCCTGCGGCCGTCCGACGATCGCGGATCTGGCGTGTTACTGCTACACCGCGGTGTCACCCGAGGGCGGCCTGCCGCATGATGAGTTTCCCGGCGTGGCGGCATGGGTGAAACGCGTTGAAGCGCTGCCCGGCTGGATCAAACGGGTCTGAGCGCGGATTAACTGCGGGTCTGCCGTGGCTGCCACCTTCCGCTATGGTCATGCCGGTGCCGCTGACTGGCAGACCGCGGCTGCGGCCTGCCTGCAGCAGCTCGGCAGCGGCGGTGGCAACCTCGGCTTTCTTTATGTCAGCGATTTCTTTGCGGATGTGCTGCCGCAGATCCACAGCCATTTTGTTGCGGAAACCGGCATATCGCATTGGGTGGGTACCGTTGGTATCGGTGTGTGCGCCACGGGTACGGAGTATCTGGACGAACCGGCGCTGGTGGCGATGGTCGGTGATTTCCCGCCAGGCAGCTTTCGTGTCTTCGGCGCGGTTTCGGGTGCCGGCCAGGTGCGGACGGCGGATCTGCGCTGCGGCGATGCCCCGGCGAGCATTGCGGTGGTGCATGCCGATCCGCTGAGTGGTGACATCGAGCAGCAGATACGTCAGCTGGCCAAACGCACCGAGAGCGGATTCCTGGTCGGCGGACTGGCCAGTTCCCGGCGGAAAAACCAGTTGCTGGCAGACCGCGTGGAGCAGGGGGGATTGTCGGGCGTGGCATTTTCGGACGCGGTGACCGTAGCTACGCGATTGACCCAGGGGTGCGCACCGATGGGTGCTGCATACGAGATCACCGGGGCCCAGAACAACATCGTCGTCGAACTGGACGGCCGGCCGGCGCTGGAAGTCTTGCGCGCCGATGCCGGCATCGTCGCCAATGAGGATCTGGCGCAGTTGAGCGGACAGATATTTGTCGGTCTTTCGGTTCCCGGCAGCGATACCGGTGAGTTCGTTGTGCGCAATCTGATCGGTATCGATCCGGGCAACAAGCTGATCGCCATCGGCGATCTGGCGCGCAAGGGACAGCGCCTGCAGTTCTGCCGGCGCGATCACGCGACTGCGCGATCCGACATGAGCCGGATGCTCGACAGCATCCGTGAGGGACTTTATACGGCACCGCGGGGCGCGCTGTACTACTCCTGTCTCGGTCGCGGCGGCGCGCTGCTCGGCGGGGAATCGGAGGAATTGCGCATGATCCAGGCCGCGCTGGGCGACGTCCCGCTGGCGGGTTTTTTCTGCAACGGCGAAATTTCTCACGACCGCCTCTATGGTTATACTGGGGTCCTGACGCTGTTCCTCTAGCCCAATCACCGGAAGCAACATGCCCGTCGCAAAAATTTTTGCTGAACTCAACCTGACCTGGCTTGATGTCGCGGCGTTCGTGTTCTTCTTGGTGTCGTGGGCGGGTTATGCCCTATTCGCCGAGTGGCGCGCCGGCACGGTTCCAAGTCTGCACAACACCATGAACGGGTATCGCCGGCAGTGGATGGTGCGCATGATCGGGCGGGACAATCGCATGGTCGACGTCAACATCCTCCGCAACCTCGCACGCAGTTCGCAGTTCTTCGCGTCGACCACCATGCTGGTGCTGGGCGCGCTGATCGCGCTGCTCGGCTATGTGCAGCAGGCGCTCGACGTGGTATCCGGGCTGCCGTTCACCGTGAAGGCATCGCAACGGTTGCTGGAAATGAAGATCGTGCTGATGGTGCTGATCTTCGTCTACGCGTTTTTCAAGTTTTCATGGGCCATCCGTCAGCTCGGCGTCTGTGCCACGCTGGTCGGCGCCGCACCCCGGACGCCGGAGGGGGATGTTGAGCAGTATGCGGCCGAAATCAATCGCATCGCCGCCATCACCTCGTATGCCGGGACCAATTACAACAACGGCATGCGCGCCTATTATTTTGCACTGGCGGCAATGACCTGGTTCCTGCACCCCTATCTGATGCTGATAGCGACCACCTGGGTGGTCTACGTGCTTTATCACCGCGAGTTTGAGTCGCGCACGATTCGCGCTCTGATCAATGACAACGCCTCGACCGATTACAAGAAATACTGACGGAGTGGCATCGCCCGGCCGTTTTCGCTGCTGAGGTTCCGCCACGAGCGCCTGAAGTTATTGCGTCTGACGTTTCGGCAGCAACGGTTCGGTAGTGCCGTCCAGGCCGACCAGTCCGAGCGTGATCAGCAGCACGTTCTGCGGGCCTAGCCAGTTGTTGACGGGCGTATACCATTCATTCAGTGAATGGCTGCCGCCGCCGATGCCGGCGCTGGACAGCGTGACCGACGGTATGCCCAGGCTCATCGGCCAGTTGGAATCGGTGCTCGAGGCGGCGATGCTGATTCTCTCGACGCCGACCTGGCGCAGTGCCACACGCGACGCCTGCACGATATTCGCAGTGACCGGTGTCGTCCCGGCGGGCCGGTTGCCGACGAGTTTCAGTTCGACGGTAATCGGGGTTTTGGCATTCCAGCGCCGGTTTTCTTCATCAACCGCCTCCTTGATCGCCGCCA
>JBFKCU010000124.1:0-7728 GCA_041620115.1 Burkholderiales bacterium
AACCGCCGGAATTCATATGGTGAACAATTCCTGTACATTAAATTCGCGTGGAATCAGGCGCTGCTGGGCCGCATAGTGGATGATCAGTTCCAGGCTGGGGCGCAGTGCCTCGATGCCGGACTGGATGGATGCCCGTCCCGGCATGTCCGGCGGCGCCGCCGCCGCGCTCTGCTGCAATAACCTGACCATCTCCGCGCCGACCCATGGCTGCTCGCGCGCAATGCGATGATGGATCACCATCACGTGGTTCAGCGGCCGCACGCCGTGCTGCAGCCGCCAGCGCGCCAGCGCCGCCTGCGGATCGGGGATCAGGGATTTCAGTTCGTCGCCATCAACCTCATGCGCCGAAACCACGCCCGCATCGAGCTCGCCACGACGCAACATGTCGAGCAGATTCCTGCCCGGCTCGGCGCGCGTGACATTGGGCGGCTCCACGCATTCCGGCACGTGCGGATCCTCGAAGGCCACCCAGTTCACACGATCAAGATCCACGCCGTAGTCATTGGCGAGGATGCCCCGCACCCACGTTACTGTGGTCACCGAATGCGCGCGGATGCCGACCCGCCTGCCGTGCAGATCGGCAGGCTTCAGCGGACCGCGCGCGGCGTTATAGGCAATGCAGGGATGCGGCGGTAACGCCATCACCACCGTGGGCAGCAGCGTCACCGGCCTGCCGTACGCCAGCGCCTGCAGGTAGGTCACGATCGCAAGTTCGGCGACGTCGAATTCGCCGCGTACTACCGCCTTGAATGCAGTCTGCGGCAGTTTCACGTCGGCGAAATCGAATTCCAGCCGCGGTGAGGCCACCGCCCCGGATTTCAGCGCCGCGGTGTTCGGGTAATCGCCGAGCAACGTGCGCACTTTCAGCCTCCCTGCATTCGTCGTCATCCCTGCCCCTTACGCAAACGTTGATACCGCATATGCCCTGTACGGCCACCACCGGATGCTGGGCAGCAACCACGGGGCGCTCGTATAATCCTCACAACCGGCCGCGGGAGCGCGCAGGACAGAACAATACCATCTGAGGAGCGCATGATGACCGAGCTTTGCCGATTCCGTATACCGTTCACCGCGGCATGCCTTGCCATGCTGGCACTGACGGCCGCCAGCGCGAATGCGAATGAATACCCTACGCGACCGGTACGCATCATCGTCGGCTTCCCGCCGGGCGGCGCCACCGACCTGGTGGCGCGCGTGATCGGCCCCAAACTCGGCGAGGCCCTGAATCAGCAGGTCGTCATCGACAATCGCGCCGGCGCCAACGGCACCATCGGCGCTGACCTTGCGGCCAGCGCCACGCCCGACGGTTACAGTCTGCACCTGGGCACGCTGGGCGCGCTGGTCATCAGCCCGGCCATCACCAAAGTCCCGTACAACCCGCTCAAGGACTTCGCCACGATTTCATTGGCAGTGCAGTTGCAGAACATGTTCCTGGCCAGCCCGAAGCTGGCCGCCCGCACCATCCCGGAACTGATTGCGCTGGAGAAAAAGAACCCCGGCTCGCTGAACTACGCCTCGTCAGGACTCGGCAGCCCCGGCCATCTTGCCGGCGAACTGTTCAAGTCCATGGCCAAGGTGGACATGGTGCACATCCCGTACAAGGGCGGGGCACCGGCGCTGACGGATCTGCTCGGCGGCCAGATTCCGCTGTTCGTGGCGGTGATTTCCACCGGCGTGCCTCCGGTGAAAGCGGGCAAGGCGGTCGCACTTGCCGTCACCGGTGCCAAGCGTTCGACCGCGCTGCCCGATGTGCCGACGGTGGCCGAGACCCCGGGCATGAAGGGCTACGAAGCGAGCAACTGGTACGGCATGGTTGCGCCGGCGGGCACTCCCAGGGCTGTGATTGAACGCCTGCACAAGGATGTATCGGTGACACTCAACTCAGCCGAAGTACGCGACGCCCTGCTCGCCCGCGGCATCGAATCAGCGGCATCGACGCCGGAGGAATTCACCGCGTACATCAAGTCGGAGACCGAGAAATGGGGCAAGGTCATCCGCGCGGCCAACCTGACTGCAAGGTAAGCGCCGCCGGCAACGACCGCCGCACTGAGTCATCCGGGACGCCGCGCCGCCGGCCTGGCGTCGCGTAACCACAGCAGCAGCCCGCCGGTCATCGCCAGTATGGTCAGGGCAAAGTAAACCCGCAGTCCGAATACCGGCCCGATGAGGCCCGCCGCGAACGGCGCAATGCCCATCGCGAAAAACTGGAACGCCGTCGAATAGGAAATCGCGCGTGCATCCATGCCGGGCGGTGCATACATGCGAATCAACTGCACAATCGCGGTCGGCATCGCAGCCGCAGTCAGGCCGAACGCCGCGCGCGCAATCACCAGTTGCAGCGGCGTCTGCAGGATCAGCAGCGGCAGATGGGTGACGATGGTCGCGACGGTCGCAAACACCAGCACCCGCCGGGGCCCAATGCGGTCGAGCAGGCGCCCCCAGACCGGGAGCGCAATCACGGTTGCGACGGCCAATGCCATTGCCGCCGCGCCTACCCAGAACACCTCGCTCCCCGAATCCGCGCCCTGCGCCTCCAGCAGTTGCAGCACGAACACCGTAATGTTGGTCACGCTGCCGTACCACATGACCATGAACAGAAAACCCAGCAGGTACAGCAGCCCCATGCGCTGCAGCGCCAGCAGATCGCGCAGGCTGCCGATCCAGCGCGCGCGCCAGGGGCCGTGTGCGAGCTGCTTGACCTCACCGGCAAAACACGCCACCAGCGCACCGCCGCCCAGCATGAACGCCGCGCTGATCCAGAACACCCAGTGCTGCTGATCAAGCATTGCGATCAACACCGCGCCCAGCGCCGGCCCCAGCGACTGGCCGATCAGCCCGCCGGTTTGCGCCAGCGCCACCACACTGCCTATGCGGTTGGACGGCGTATTGGCCACCAGCAGCGCCACACCGGCCGGCGTAAACCCGTTGAATACCGCAATCAGCATGAAAAGCGCTGCAAACGACAACGGTGTGCTGGCCAGCGGGATCACCAGCATCGACGCACCCATACCCAGCATCGCGCGCAGCACCATCATCTTGCGGCCGTAGTGGTCGGCAATGCCGCCCCAGAGCGGGCTCACGGCAAAGCTGATCAGGTAAAACACCATCAGCATGTAACCGATCCAGGTCTCGAGGTTTTCGCGCACGCCGAGTCCGCGCACCATCAATGGCACGAACGGCCACGCCAGATTGAAACCCAGGCCGCAGATCAGGTTGGCGAGCGGGAATACCCGCCGGTTGCGTCGCCAGTAGGGATAGCGGGTTGACTCGTCGTCGGAGGTCTTGATGCTCATGAAGACTGCAGGCTGCAGCTCGTCTGACCCGCCTTATCCGGCAAAATGATCCTGCACGGCGTCAGTCGCGAAAAAACGTGCTGAGTTCATCGTAAACCATGTCCGGCACCTGCTCCGCCGGATAATGACCACAGGGCAACGGCTTGATGCGCGCGATGTTCGCGACATACTGTGGCCACGCCTTGTGCGGATCGAAGAACTTGTTGGTATGGCTTTTCTCGCCCCAGTAGATCGCCGTCGGGCATTCTATCCTGCGCCCCGCCTCGAAATCCGCAGTGTCCATCGCCATGTCCACCGTGACACCCGCACGGTAATCCTCGCATACGGCGTGGATGTTCTCCGGCGTGCATACGCGCGCGTACTCCTTCAGCGTCTCTTCCGAAAACCCGCCTTTGCCGATGCCCATCTTGGTGAGCTTCTTGAGAATGTAATAGTCCTCGTTGCCGGCGATCAGTTTTTCCGGAATGTCATAGGGCTGTGCCATGAAAAACCAGTGATACGAATTGAGCGCCCATTCCCAGTTGCCGTGGGTCAGCACGTGGTGCGTGGGCAGGATGTCGAAAGTGGCGAGTTTCTGCACCTTGTCGGCATGGTCCAGTGCCATGCGAAAGGCCGCGCGCCCGCCGCGGTCATGGCCCGCAACGCAGAATTTGCCGAAGCCCAGATGCTGCATGACTTCGACATTGTCCTGCGCCATGCGGCGGAAGGAATAATTGCTGTGATCCGCCTTGCCGCGCGGCTTGCCGCTGTCACCGTAACCGCGCAGGTCGGTGCACACCACCGTGAAATTCTTTGCCAGCCGCGGTGCTACCAGATGCCAGTGCACATGCGTCAGCGGATTGCCGTGGATCAGCAGTATGGGCGGGCCATTGCCACCGTAACGCAGATTGATCCTGACCTCGGGATCGCTGGTCTGCACCTGGATCTGTTTGAAACCTTCGAACACGGCATGACTCCTGGAGAAACATGACTTGATCTGATGCTAACGCAAGCGCGTAGTCGCCGTACGCAGCGCGCCCGTGATATGGACCTGCTGCACTTTGGCGGCCGTCGCATCACGCGTGCTAACATCGGCGCCCATCCGGCAATGTGACGCAGCACCATCGCAACGCCGTAAGCACCGCCTTGCGCCGTGCCCTCGATGATATAATAAAACTAATAAAATCAATTACTTATGTTAACAATAGGATAATCTCAAACATGTTCAACCCGTTCAAACCGCTGGAGCATATCCACGCTGAAGTTTTCACCTCCATGCCTGCCAAGTTCCGCAAGAAAGCCCGCAGCGCGTGGTCGGATCCCAACCGGCAGAACGCCGAAGTCGAATGCTTTCTCGAGGCACCGGCCTTCGATCGCGCTGGCAATCTTTATGTCTGCGACATTCCCTTCGGCCGCATTTTCCGCATCGACCCGAAAGGCAACTGGGAACTGGTCGTGCAGTACGACGGCTGGCCCAACGGCATGAAGTTCCACAAGGACGGACGCCTGTTCGTCTGTGACTACAAGGAAGGCCTGCTCGCGCTCGACGTCAAGACCGGCAAGCTCGAAACGATCCTGCGCACCGCGTACAGCGAAAGCTTCAAGGGTTTGAACGACATGCACTTCGCCTCGAACGGCGACCTGTATTTTACCGATCAGGGCCAGACCGGCATCGTTGATCCCACCGGCCGCGTGTTCCGGCTGAAGGCCAACGGCGAACTGCGGCGCCTCGTCGAAAACGCGCCCAGCCCCAACGGCATTACGCTCTCCACCAATGAAAAACAGGTTTATGTCGGCATGACGCGCTCCAACTCCGTATGGCGTCTGCCCGTGATGGCCGATGGTTCGGTCTCAAAAACCGGCGTGGCGATCCAGCTGTCCGGCGGCGTGGCAGGACCCGACGGCATCGAAATGGATGGTGAGAACGGTTTGCTGGTATGCCAGCTCGGTGTCGGCATCTGGCGCTTCGATGCCAACATGCTGCCCACCCACCTGATTTCGTCCAAGGACCACGACCGTCACCACCACCTCGACAATGTCGCCTTCAGCGGACCGGATCACAAGCAGATCTACATCACTGAGGCGCTGACCGGCGACGTACTGACGGCGAAAGTGCCCTTTGCCGGCAAGAAACTCTACGGTCACCAGTAGAAGCAGGCATCTGAAATAAAATCGGCGCCGCCTGCATCAGGCGGCGCCGCTCTTTTTGCTGCCCGCCCTTACGCGCCGATGACGGCTTCGCCGTTGATCACCGTACGCAGCATGACGCGAGGCTGCGCGGCATCGACTTCCGAACGGTAATGCATGGCGCAGCGATTGTCCCACAGCACCACATCACCCACCTGCCATTGATGCTTCCAGGCATATCTCGGCTGTGTCGCATGTGCCCATAACTTGTCGAGCAATGCCTCGCTGTCGGCATTGGACATGCCGATGATGTAATTCGATGGCCATTCTCGTCGGCGGCCGAGGTACAACGCGGGCTTGCCCGTCACCGGGTGCACCCGCACCAGCGGATGCGCAGGGCCCGGCACCTCTTCCGGCCGGGTCGGCATCTTGACAGTCGGCCGCAGCACGCCGGCACTGTTGCGGCTGGCGTCATGGATCTGCGACTTGCCCCTGATCGCCACTTTCAGCTCATCCGGCAATTCAGCATAGGCCATGTACTGATTGTTGAACCAGGTGTCGCCGCCGCCGTTGACCGGAATCACCACCGAGTACAGCATGCTCCCCGCGGGCGGCACTTCCACATAGGAGTTGTCGCTGTGCCATACGACTTCATAGCTGCCCAGCCCGCCATTGTCCCTGACCGGATTTCCGTCTTCATCGAGATTGCTGATCAGGCTTACATGCGGATGCAGCGGCACGCGCCGTCCGCCGATCTTGTAGCCGCCCGCAACTTCATACTTGCGTGCCGCCGGTTCCTTGGGCACGCCGAAAATGCCTGCAGCATCCAGAAAGGAAATGTCCGGCAGTTCTTGGCCGCGCCAGCACAGCACCAGATGGTCCGCCCAGGCCCGGCGCAGCAATTCACGCGTCTCCTCCGGCACCGGCTGCGACAAATCGACGCCACGGATCTCAGCTCCCAGCGCGGCGCCGCTGGGCACTACCTGGACGGCTTCAGGCCGGTTTACCGATTGCACCGCGGCTTGTTCAGTTTTTCCCATGATGTATCTCCTTCAGATTCAGATCAACGTGCGGGCAGCCCGACCATCGAACGGTAGTTGGCCTTGCGGTGGATGCCGCGGCGAATCGCATCGACCGCGACCACATCGGCCGGACTGACGCTGGCGAAATTGATTTCCGCACCATAACGTTCGACCAGCCAGGCGGCTTTTTCCTGCGGCTGGTTCAGTCCCAGCTCGAAGAGCAAAAATTCATTCTTGCCCAGCGCGGCCAGCCGGTCCAGTGCGGAGGGATCGGTGTCAAAAAGCGCCTGGATTTCGCTGCTCTCCAGATAAATATGCGACACGCCGATGCTGAGGTCGTGGTTGATCTGCTCGATGATCTCCTCGACCTCGAAGGGCTTATCGAGGTTCTTGCGCCCCATTTCGGTCATCACCTTCAGCCCCAGCGCCTGCGCCTCGGCCACCCAGTCATCACGGCGCGCAGGATCCAGCGGCTCCATGGTGTCTTCACTCATTTCCACACCGGCAAAACCGAGGTCGCGCACGGCGCGGAAATACTCGGTCACCGTGCCCTGCTGCGCCGCAAGCTGGAACGGGATGCCTCCCGGCAGCACCTGGATGCCGTTGCGGTTGTAGAGCATGATTTTCCTGCGGATCCAGTCCGCACTCAGCCGGTCGGAGAGGCCGACATGATCGGTGATCTTGGCGTAATCGATCAGCGGTGCGGCAATTTCGATCAGGTCCTCGGTTGCGCGCAGCGGAATACCCACCTCCGACATCAGCAGCATGCTTTGACGCCGCGGCTTGGGAGGCAAGCGCGGTACCTCGATCATCGGCAATGCCGTGTGCCGATAGGTGCGCTCTGGAGCGCCTGCGTCCGCCATGCGGATTACTCCTGGCTGGTTTTGACTGTCTTATACAGCGTACGCGAATCGGCGCGCAAGCCGCAAAGTCCACACCGCAGATCTCACGGCAGGCAGGCCACCGCATCGCCGACGCGGATGGTACCGCCGGTTCCGTGCGTCAGCATGCCCACCGCCAGCGTGGGTTCTTTCTGTGCAAAACTTTGCATCAGCATCTGCATCACCTGCAGATCGCGTTCACCGGTGGCAGGATTGGCGTGCGTGGCGAGGCAGCGCACCTTCGGTTTGACCACATTGAACGTAACATCGCCAATGCGGATGCAGCGACCCAGCCATGATTGCTCCGCCCATGCCGCCACGCCTTCGATGGCGATGTTGGACCGGAACCGGTGTTCACTCAGTGCCGGATCACCCAGTGCCGCGGCCACGGACGCAATGGTCTCGCGGCTGTGCAGCGATATTTGT
>JBFKCU010000125.1:0-7722 GCA_041620115.1 Burkholderiales bacterium
ACGCAACGTCGGCGGCATGTTCGGCCTGTATTTCCGCGACACACCGCCGACGACGTACGCCGAGGTGATGCAATGCGACAAAGAGGCGTTCAACCGTTTTTTCCACGCCATGCTGGCCGAGGGAGTCTATCTGGCACCGTCTGCCTATGAGGCCGGGTTCGTTTCGTCCGCGCATGGACCAGCCGAGATCGAGCGCACGCTCAAGGCCGCAACACGGGTTTTTGCTGCACTTTGATGCACAAAGAACATAAATAATTTTTAGAATCAATTACTTATATTGAATATTTTTGCTGCAGCCCGACTGGCAGTGCAGCAAAAGGGGGTCCGGACCGCCATGGAAAAAATCCGCCTCTCCAAGCTGATGTCCGCGCAGGGTCTGTGTTCACGGCGCGAAGCCGACAGCTATATCGAGCGCGGCTGGGTACTGGTCGATGGCGTCCCGGTGACCGAACTGGGCACGCGCATCCTGCCGACACAACGCATTACGCTGGCGCCGGCGGCGCAGGACCGGCAGCAGGCGCGCGTGACCATACTGCTCAACAAGCCCGTGGGCTACGTCTCCGCTCAACCCGAGAAGAATTATCGTCCGGCCATCACGCTGATTACCGCAGACACCCGGTATGCCGGTGACCGCAGCAAAATGCGCTTTGATCCCAGGCAACTCCGCGGCCTTGCGCCGGCCGGACGGCTGGACATCGACTCCTCCGGGCTGCTGGTGCTGACCCAGGACGGGCGCGTCGCCAAACAGCTGATCGGCGAGAACTCGCAGGTGGAGAAGGAATACCTGGTGCGGGTGACGGGCAAACTCGGCACCGACGGCCTCGCGCTGCTCAATCACGGCCTGAGCCTTGACGGCGAAGCGCTGCGCCCGGCTGAAGTGTCGTGGCTGAACCGGGATCAGTTGCGGTTCGTGCTGCGCCAGGGCAAGAAACGCCAGATCCGCCGCATGTGCGAACTGGTCGGGCTGACAGCCGTGGGTTTGAAGCGGGTACGCATCGGCAAGGTCATGCTCGGCGACCTGCCGGACGGGCAGTGGCGTTACCTGCGGGACGACGAAGTATTCGGCTAGTTCCGCAGCATCAGCCCGGACGCACCGCCGCTTTCGCGCCCGCTTTGGCGGGCACCGTGCCGCTGCGGCGTTTGGCGCTTGCACCGGCCGTGGAGGCCACCGCGGCAGGCAGGTCACTGGCGACCTGAGCACTCAGGCGAGTCAGTTCTTCGCGCAACGCCGGCGGGCCGCCCAGCAGGGCCATGCGCTGCTGGCGCGCAGCCTCATTCGGCAAGGCATGCAATCCGGCCAGGAACAGCAGCAGGTCTTCCGTGGTGTGATAGTCCTCGCCGCTCAGGCGCGGGAAGTCGCGCGGAAAATCCGCATACATTTTCGTTTTGCCCGGATAAAGGATCTGCGCCGCGAAACCAAAGCAGCTCACGCAAACCTCTCCCGCGACGCCGTTCAACTCACAATAAGGCACGGCGTTATCGATCCAGGGCTGCACGCGCCGCTGCAAACCGGCCTGCAGGCGGCGAACGGCCGCTTCATTCCGGTACGGACGCAAGCCGTATTGATGCTGCACGGCAAACCGTTTGCCCTTGGCATCATAGGTGCCGTCAGCGATGAACGGCGCCACCGTAACGCCCACGCCCGGAAACGACCAGACGACGCGCTGATCCGGCAGTTCGATGCCGACCTGCATTTCCTGGTCACCGTTGGGCGCCGTAATCAGCCAGTAGTGCACATAACCCGCCTGCCCCGGACCGGGTGCCGTGACCACCATGGGCGCGCGCATCTGTGCCGGAGTCTCGGTGCGGGTTTTGGCCGGCCGGCTCTTTGCGGCAGCACGCTGTGCATCGGGCTGGGCCACCGCAGCAATACCGGAAACGCCAAGCGCCTGTGCCGTTGGCGACAGGGCCAGCAGCGGCAACCACATCAGGGACAGAAAGCGAAACGGTCTGGACATGGAGAACTTGGTCAGGACGCGCGCAGGGAAGTTCACGCAGCGGGCGCGAATATTAACGCAACCGGCGGCGTGGCGCGTACAAACCGGCAAAAAATCCGATGGCCTGTCGCCGCTCAGCGACGGGCCAGCAATGCGGGCAAGTCCGCGACGCTGTCGAGCAGATGCGTATGCGGTTGAGGTTGCATCTGGTCGCGGCCGTGGGCGCCGGACAGCACGCCGATGTTCAGCGCCACACCGGCATTGTGGCCGGCCTGCAGGTCCAGCACCGTGTCTCCGGCGTTGGCCACGCGGCGCACATCGATCACGCCCGTCGCCTCCATGCAATGGAAAATCATGTACGGCGCGGGACGACCCTGTGCCACCTCATCGCCGCAGACCACGGCGTCCACCACGCCCTCACGCCAGCGCAGCGCATCGAGCAGCAGATCCGTGGTTTCGCGGTCGAATCCGGTATTGAGCGCAACGCGCACGCCGCGACCGCGCAAATTATCGATCGCTTCGCGCGCACCGGGGACGGGCTCGACCGTGCCGTTGAACACCGCTGCCAAATGCTGCACGAAGGTCGCGTAAACCCGCTCCGACCGCGCTATCCGGTCACCACCGTCGGGGATCAGGTTCAGGATCGCCAGGCGTTTCGACGCGCCGCGCAGGCTGTTGATCGCCTGCAGCGTCACGGCTATGCCATGCGCCGCCAGCGCCGAGGTGAAGGCCTGTGGCACCTGGCCGGCATCGCGTACCGTGGTACCGGCCATGTCGCATACCACCAGTTCAATCTTTTCGTTCAATTTGTCAGCCCCCTGATCGTCGTTACATCAACTCGATACCAAAGCGCCGCAGCAGCAGCGCAAACAGACCAAAACACACCACCGTGATGGCCACGCTCGCCAGCAAGGTCAGCCAGAACCCGAGGCGCGGCAGCAATGCCGGAAATGCCAGGAACATCGGCAGCGTCGGCACCACGTACCAGAACGTATACCAGGCGTGGTTGGCGATCTTCTGCTGCGGCTGATTTTCGACAAACAGCCAGATCAGCACCAGCACGGTCACCAGCGGCAGGGCGGCGACGAAAGCGCCGAGCTTGTCGCTGCGCTTGGCCAGTTCCGACACCAGCACGACGACGCCCGCGGTAAGCAGATATTTGGTGATAATCCAGGTCATGGCAACTCCGGTCCCGGTGAATTGTACTAGGCGTGCGCACAGTCTATCCGCTTGCGTCCACGCCTTGTGGCGTTGCCCCATGCACGGCCGTCACCTACCATCAACACTACACGGAGGAGGCCAACATGAACGAACTTTCAGGCAAGGTCGCCGTCGTCACCGGTGCGACGCGCAAGCGTGGCCTGGGGCGCGCAATCGCCCTCGCCCTCGCCCGCGCCGGGGCCGACGTCACGGTCACGGGCAACAGTCGCAATGCCTCCAGCCTAACCCGGGATGAACAACAGGTCGGGTGGCGCGGCCTCGTTGACGTCGTCGCCGAAATCGAAGCGCTGGGACGGCGTGCCCACGGCGCCTACATGGATGTGCGCAACGCCGATGACGTGCAGCGCATGGTCGGCGAGACCGTGAACCACCTCGGCCGCATCGACATCCTGGTCAACAACGCCACCTACCCGCGCGCCGCCGACCGCGTGCCGGTGCAGGAGCTCGATGTTGAACTGTGGCGCACCATTGTCGACATCAATCTGACGGGAACCATGCTGTGCTCCAAATATGTTTCGCAACAGATGATCGCCCAGGGTGATGGCGGCAGCATCATTAGCATTTCGTCGGGTGCCGCCTTGAAGGCGCCCGCAACATTTGCCGCATATGCCGCCTCCAAGGCAGGCATGCACGCGCTGATGTCTGCGCTGGCGGACGAACTGGGCGAACACGGCATCACCGCGAACGTGATCGCCCCGGGGTTTCTCGACACTGCACGCATCGACATGCTGCGCGATCCGGCGACATGGGAAAGGCGTTTGTCCACCATCCCGATCAAACGGCCGGGCACGGTGGCAGAAGTCGCAGACCTGGTGCGTTACCTGTGTGGCCCCAGTGCGCGCTGGATCAGCGGGGACGTGCTGCTGATGACCGGTGGCGAAGTGCGGCGCGCTGCACGCTAGCCTTACCGTATCACGGGCGTTCGCGATCCGGCGGCTCGCCGTCGGCGCATTTCCTGCATAGGAGCACGTAACCAAGCATGGATTGCCGGCCGGCCGCCGACGTTACCCACGGCCGGTTGATCCACGGCGGATCATGACGGACATGCTGCTCATGGCCGCAGGCCAGTTCGACAACCCAGTCGTCGGCCTCATCGCGGTGAAATCCGGTGATGGGTCGGGCCAGAGGATCCGTCACCGGCTCGACTTGACGGCGACGGCTATCACCGCAACGCACCCACAGCGCCTGCACCAGGATTCGTCATACGGCGATGTGCAGCGCAAGGTAGGGTACGAGGTTAAAAACAAAAATGCACAGCTTGTAAAAGGCCATCGCAGCGTAATGAATGGCATCAAACCGTTCCGGCGTCAGCCGGAACCATTTGCCATGAAAGGCAAACAGCCAGTCGTGTGCAAAACAGAAAACGAGGAACCACCACAGCAGCACGACATAATTGATCAGGGCGGACCATCCCAAGACATCGCGAATCAGCTCTACAGTCATTGATTTCTCCTCTACACCCGGGTCCGAAATTCTGCGACGCTGCCGGTCAAAACTCCATGCCGACATTGATCGAATAGAAATGCTGTTGCCCGCCGTTGCTGAGCGGCGTCTTGAATTCCTCGCTGCGCTTGATGCGCGTGACCGACACGCGCAGTCTATCCAGCCGCGCGGAAATGCCAGCAGTGATATCGTACACCGTGTCGCGTCGCTCCACGCTGGGACCGTCGCGGAACAGCGAGCCATCAAGGAAAATATTGTGGCCGACCACGCGTCCGTCGACGCCGGCAAACACAAACCATTCGAACGATACGCGCCCACCACCTTCATGCTGCTGGCGCGCGTTCTTCAGCATCGCCCCTCCCGGCTCAATGCCGTCGGGTCCGAAGCCGGTCATGTTCTGGCCAACCCGCACAATGCCCCCGGCACGCGCCATGGTCATGATGGTGCCGAACGTCGCGCCGACATGCGGTACGAATTGCACGCCCGTGCGATTGCCGTAACGCCGTTTGTGCAGGTAGGTCACGAGGAATCCCGGTTCGGCGCGGATCTGGTTGTTCCAGCCTTTAGGGTCCGGCGCATCGATCACGTGGTTGTGCCAGAACTTCTGCACCGGCTTGCCCAGTGCCGGTGGCCCGACAAACCCCAGGTCGAATTCAACCGTGTGCAGCCGATCGTCCTTGACGCTCTGCGCGACCGCGCCCACGTACAACCACGCCGCCCACGGCCGGTCGTTCGGCTGCGGCGCGGCGATGCTGATGTCACGCGGCGTGTAAAGATTCTGGCCTAGGAACAGGCCGAAGTGATTGCTGGCGCCCTCGGTAATCGCATCGAGCAGGGCATTGGGCGGGCGCGTAAACAACCCGCTGACCTGGTTGGCCGGGATGCCGCCACCGATCTTGATGCCATTGGTGTAGTACTGGTCTGTACTGCCGAAGGAATCGTTCTCGATAAAGATCTGGATTTCGCTGCCGGCAACGTCCTCCAGCAGGCCAAACGGCCCCGGCGTCGCAGCGCCTGCGGATAGCGCCCAAAACAGCGTAGCGCACGCCAGCAAACGCCTTAAATGTAAACCTCCCCCAACGGCACTAATTTAAAAAACTCCCTATAAATCAATTCGATATCTCGTCAGCTTGCGCGCATCCAGCGTCAAACCGATCCCCGGGCCCGGCGGCAACTGCAGACAGCCGTCGCGAATCACCGGTTCCTGCTCGAGCACATGGTCCTTGGCATCGATGAAGCTGGAAAACTCATGCGCATGCGGCGTGTCGTAGGTGGACGCGAAATGAGCCGCCGCAACGCAGCCGATCTGCATGTCTGCCTGGGTACCATTGTGCGCCGGCGTGTAAAACGATCGGGCCAGCGCGAGGATTTGCTCCGAGCCGGTGTAACCGGTGCGCGCGCATTTTATCACCACCGAGCGGATGGCTCCGAGTTGGAGTTCATGCAACACGTCATCCGGAGTCATGCACGAATCATCGCCGGAGATGGGGATGCGCGTGCGTTCGGCGCAAAACCGTTTGCCGGTGCCATCGCGCGCGGGGATCGGCTCTTCGATCAGCGCGACGTTGACTTCTTCGAAGTACGGCGCGGTTTCCAGCAGGTCCTGTGCGCTGTAACCCTGATTGCAGTCGATGGTGATCTCGTGATTGTCGCCGACGAGTTTACGCAACGCGCGCAGCAGCGCGATGTCGCGCTTCTTGTCGATGCCGCATTTGACCTTCCACGCCTTGAAGCCGTAGCGCCTGATCATCTGTTCGGTCTCGACGAGCATGGCCTTGTTCGAACCCAGCATCAGCCGGCGGTTGACCGGAAGCGCTTTCACCGTGCCGCCCAGCAGTTGCGCGCAAGGGATACCCAGATGCTTGGCCTGTGCATCATATATCGCCATGTCGATGGCCGACTTTGCTGTCGGGTTGCCGGCGTACTGGTCCAGCACCGACCACACTCCGGTGAGATCAAACGCTTCCAGTCCCTTGAGCCTGGGCGCAAAGTGGTCGCGAATGATGGTGACGATCGATCGCTGGGTTTCGCCATAGATCGTCGGCCGCGGCGGTGCATCGGCAATGCCCTGCGTGCCATCGGACAGCGTGACGATGACGATTACGTTATCAATGTCCTTGATCTCGCCGCGCGCCCACTTGATCGGGTGCAGCAGTGGCACGACCACGGGGATGGCTTCGACGGAACGGATAGAGAGCTGGCTGTCTTTGGATTTCATGGGAATGGATGTGCAATCAAGAAAATCGAGGTGTCCTGAAAAATCGTCAGACGTGAACCCCACCAGAAGGCAGCGGGGCGGCGACGAGACCTTACTTCATCGTAAGGCGGGGAGCAACGCAGCGCCCGACGCCGTCAGGTCAAGCCTAACGGTTCCGCAGGGACGCCTTAATAACTGGTGGGCCAGGTCCGCATCAGATGCTCGCCCACGCCTCCGGTCATGCGCATCCGGTGCACATCAAGCATGCGAATCAGCCAGGCGCGTGTATCGCGCGGGTCGATCACATCCTGCGCAGTGTAAATCGCGGCCATGTCGTAGGGTGATGTGCCCTTGGCCATTTTTGCAACGGCCTCGCTGAATTTCTCCGGCTCTTTTTCCGGATCGACGCCGAACACGACTTTCGCGCCGAAATCGGGCTTCATGAAACTGATCTCCGCAGTCACCCAGCAGGCCAGCTCGTCGCTGTTGCCGCCGGCACCCATATTGGATACAGCGAGCCCAAAGCTCTTGCGCACGATCACCGAGATCTTCGGTACCGTGACCAACGTCATCGCGTTCAGCCAGTTCATCACCTTGCCCGTCACACCCTGCTGTTCACCTTCCATGCCGATCAGAAATCCCGGCTGGTCAACCAGCAGCACAATCGGGATGTTGTACGAATCGCACAGCACAAAAAACGCCTGCACCTTCCTGCAGGCATCGGCGTCGATCGCGCCGCCCTTGAACAGCGGATTGTTGGCAATAATGCCCACCGACTTCCCGTCGAGCCGCGCCAGCGCGGTGACCAGGGTTTTGCCAAAACGCGCCTTCATTTCGAACATTGAATCGCGATCAACGATGCACTGAATCACCTTGCGCATGTCGTAGACCTGATTGTTCGATGCCGGTATCAGCTTCATCACG
>JBFKCU010000126.1:0-7704 GCA_041620115.1 Burkholderiales bacterium
GCGCAGGTGAAGAATTCGATCGGCCTGGTCACCGCGCTGAGTCCCTACATCGGTTACGAAAATTCAACCGCCCTGGCACGTGAGGCGCATGAAACCGGCAGCGGTGTGCTCGAACTGGCATTGAAGAAAAAGCTGATGACCAAGCAGCAACTGGAGGAGATTCTCAGGCCCGAGGTGCTGACACGGCCGCGCAGCCATGTGACTGCGGCGCACGGCGCCGGTGCGCGGAAGTCCGCCGGAGGCCGGCCCGGAAAAAAAACGACGCGGCGCAAGGACTCGCGCTAGCGATCCGTTGCGGCCGTCATCGCGGCCTGCCGGTACCACGCGATACACGCCCGTGCCAGGGCCCGCGTGGCATCAATACAGTGTTCGGTCACCGGATTCCGGGCGTGGTCTATGGCCACCGGGGTTTCAGTGCAGGCCAGCACCACGACCCGCGCACCGGCGTCCCGCAGCCGACTGACCGCGCGCACCGAGAGTTCGTGCGCACGCTGCAATTCGTTGACTTTGACGCAGGCAATGGCCGGCAATACCAGCTGATCCTGGTCGGCACGGCTGCTGAGCACGCAGGCCAGGCCGCGCGCGGCAAAGCGTTGCTGAAAAAAACCGGCCTGGACGGTGCCGTCGGTGCCGACAAGGCCGACGGTGCCTGATGTAATGCCGCGTTGCGCAAGCAGATCACACACTGCATCGGCAATATGCAGGATCGGCAGCCCGCCATCACGCACCAGATCGTCGTACCAGTAATGCGCGGTATTGCAGGCGATGGCGATTGCTGTCGCGCCTGCCGCTTTCAGCGTGGCAATGCCGCGCAACATATGCGGCAGCGGGGATTCACCATGTTGCAGGATAGCGGCAGGGCGTTCGGGTATCTGGGGCACGCCGTAGGCGACATAAGGCACATGATCCTGATCGCGTTGCGCGGGCATTTCAGTGGCCAGTTTGGCGAGGAAATCAGCGGCGGCCAGCGGGCCCATGCCGCCCAGGACGCCGAGCAGAGGGGTAGAAACCGGATCGTTCATGACAGATTGGCTGCGGGTTTTGCTCTGAGTTGCGGGCGCCGGGCAGTTTCACAGGGGCTGCGCACGGATGCAAGCTTCACGCGGACTTCACACAAGCTTCACGGCCGGGTGTCCATAGTATGGCCCGGGTTCGCATGCGAAGCGGCTTGCTCCCGCGGGGCCGGTAAACACCAGCCCTGGCGTTTCGCTGCAGCCCCGGATCTTACGGGCATTCCACAGGGTTCTACCTAACTTACAGGAGTTCAAGCATGTCGAATCAACAGAAGGCTGCGCAGGGGAGTGCGGCGGCGGCAGAAGCAACGGTCAAATTCAGCAGCATGAATGGCGCGCAAAAGATCGGCCATGTGATCAAGGTGTTCGTGTTTTTCCTCACCTTCGGCTTTGCCTATCCCAACGTATTGTCTGACTGATCCCGGCGCCCGGTAACAGGTCCTGGCGTCATCCGGCGCGCGTCGTCGCGCCGGCTTCCCTCCGCCTATTCGAGACCAGCTTCTAACAGCCGTGCCACAGCGCCGGGCTGGTCGTGGTGCATCATGTGTCCGGCATCCTCCACCCAGGCTTCACGGTAATCGCGGAACGCACCCTTGCGTTCTGCGAGTTCTGCGGGCGTATCTTTCAGGTAGCCGGTGCCTTCCGAGTTGCGACCAAACACCCACAGCGTCGGCGCGGTGACCTCGCGCCAGCACGCGATCAGTTCTTCCAGCCGGAACAGCACCGGATTGGTGCGCTTGTGACGGGGATCGCTGAGCATTTCGACCTGATCCGGCGCGGTTTCGCGCGCCCAGGCCCGGGCGATGAACTGCGCCCGCTCCGCGGTGAGGCGGGAATTATCGCGGCGCAGCCGCGCCGCCAGTGCGTCAAATGAAGGGTAAACGCGAAAGCGCGGTTCGGCATCGAGTTCGTCCAGCCACCGGCGATATCGTCCCGGCGCGTCCGCCGGGGACGTGCGGGCGAGACCGAAGCCTTCAAGCGAGACCAGTCGCGCCACCCGCTCCGGGCGTATGCCGGCATAGGTGCAGGCAATGACACCGCCCATGCTATGCCCGACCAGCCGTGCCGGCTGCTCGGGTGTATAGATTTCGAGCAGCGTATCCAGGTCGGCATAGTAATCCGGAAACCAGTAGCCGCAGGCTGACCATGCGGTGAGACCGAATCCGCGCCAGTCCGGTGCGATGACGTGCCAGTCGCGGCGGAGCTCGTCAACGACGAACTGGAACGAGGCCGAGACGTCCATCCAGCCATGCAGCAGAAACAGCGGCGGTGCATCGGCCGCGCCCCAGGTGCGCACGTGGTGACGCAGGCCGTTGAACTCGTGAAAGGTGGACAGTGCGGGTTTCATGTTCAGCGCATTGCGATTTTTTTCGCCGCGGCACGGTTGCGCAGCGCGTTCCAGGACAATACCGCAAGGCTGGCGACGATCAACAGCATGCCCAGTGATTCGACCGGCCCCGGTTGCTCGCCCAGTTGCAGGCGCGCCGACAGGATGCCGATCGCGGGGATGGCCATGACCGACAGGCCGGCGATGCCGGCCGGCAGCAGTTTGAGCACGTAAAACCACAGCGCCCAGCCGAGTACGGTGCCGAACAGCGTGCCGTAGGCCAGTACAAACCAGAAATAGGGCGTCCATTCGACCGGGCGCGCCGACAGAAAAAAGGCCAGCACGGCCAGCACCAGACTCCCGAGCAGCATCTGCCATGCGGTCAGCGCGATCGTGCCGATGGCAAGGTGCTCGCGCCAGCGACGGGTCAGCACCGCAGCCACGGCCCAGCTGACACCGGTGAGTATGGCCAGCACGTTGGCGGCCCAGGTGCTGGTCAGCGACCAGGGCTCGAGTATCAGTACCAGGCCGGCGGCGGACAGGGCCATGGCCAGCCATTGCAGGCCGTGGATGCGCTCGCCCAGGACGGGCCACGCAAACAGTACGGTCCAGAACGGCATGGTGTAGACCAGCACGGCGGTCTTGCCGGCGGCGCCGGAGACCAGCGCGAGTGACACCAGGGCGTTGAACGCGGTGGTCTGCCACAGGCCGAGGATGAATACATGACGCGGCGAACGCAGTGCCAGCGATTCACCGCGCCACGCGGCGATCACGAACAGCAGAATCGCGCCGGGCAGGGTGCGCAGCGCAGCGTAGTCCCAGGGATCGGCAAAACGCATGCCCTCCTTGAGGATGACCCAGGTGTAGCCCCATACGGCGCAGAGCGCGATGAGCGCGAGTATGCCCGAGCGGGGTAGCGGCGTGGTCTGCATGGGTGGTTGGGTGGTACGGAAGGTGCGTGCCGCATCTCGCGCGGCAGCCGGATTATGCGGTAATTGCCGGTTCCTGGCCATGAGCCGGCGGTTGCAGCATCCGCTTCCGTGCGGCGATGTCACACCATGCTGCGCGATTTTGCTGAACTGCATACGCCGTACGCAGCAGGCGCGGCTATGTCGCGGATTTTTCTGAGTTAGTTCATTTGCTCCGCGCCGTTGTCGGCGCAGCGCGGGTGATGCACTAAAATACCGCCATGCAGCCTGCGTTCATTCATTTGCGATTGCACAGCGAATTTTCAATCGTCGATGGCATCGTGCGCATCGATGAAGGTGTGGCCGCTGCGGCCGCCGACGGCATGCCGGCGCTGGCGCTGACCGATCTCGGCAACGTTTTTGGCATGGTCAAGTTCTACCGGGAGGCGCGTGCAAAGGGGGTCAAGCCGATCCTCGGCTGCGACCTGTGGCTGACCAATGAGGCGGATCGCGACAATCCTTTTCGCGTATTGCTGCTGGCGCAGAATCATGGCGGTTACCTGCGCCTGTGCGAGCTGCTGACACGAGCCTACCGCGGCAACCAGTATCGCGGCCGCGCGGAAGTGCTGAAAGCCTGGTTCAACGAGGTCGGCACCGACGGGTTGATCGCACTCTCCGGCGCGCATCATGGCGACGTCGGTCAGGCGCTGGTGGGCGGCAACGCGGAGGCGGCGCGACGGCTGGCGCAGGAATGGGCTGCGCTGTTTCCGGATCGGTTTTACCTGGAGGTGCAACGCCTGGGTCCGCAGGCGATGACCGGGGGTGCCGCAGTCATTCCGGTGGATCGCCACGTTGAACGCGCGTTGCAGCTGGCGGGTGAACTGGGCCTGCCCGCCGTCGCGACCCACCCGGTGCAATTCCTCAAGCGCGAGGACTTTCGTGCGCACGAGGCGCGCGTCTGCGTGTCTGAAGGTTACATCCTGTCCGACCAGCGCAGGCCCAAGCGGTACAGTCCGGAGCAGTATTTCAAGACCCGGGCGGAAATGGCGGCGTTGTTTGCCGACGTGCCCGAGGTGCTGGAGAACGCGGTTGAGATCGCCAAGCGCTGCACGCTGGTGCTGACGCTGGGCAAGAGTCGCCTGCCGCATTTTCCGACACCGGAGAACGTCGGCCTCGAGGAGCATCTGCGTGCCTGCGCCGGCGACGGCCTGACTGCGCGCCTGGCGGAACTCTACCCCGATGCCGCTGAACGCAAGGCGCAGGAGCCTGCCTATCGCGACCGCCTGGAATTCGAGATCAAGACCATTCTGCAGATGGGGTTCCCGGGTTATTTCCTCATCGTTGCCGATTTCATCAACTGGGCCAAACAGAATGGCGTGCCGGTGGGACCGGGGCGCGGCTCGGGCGCGGGCTCGCTGGTGGCCTACAGCCTGGGCATCACCGACCTTGATCCGCTGCGCTACAACCTGCTGTTCGAACGCTTCCTCAATCCGGAACGCGTGTCGATGCCCGACTTCGATATCGACTTCTGCCAGGACGGGCGTGACCGCGTCATCGATTACGTGAAAACCCGCTATGGTGCGGATTCGGTGTCGCAGATCGCGACCTTCGGCACCATGGCGGCCAAGGCCGTGGTGCGTGACGTCGGCCGCGTGCTCGATCTCGGTTACAACTTCTGCGACCAGCTGGCCAAGCTGATCCCGTTCCAGCCCGGGAAGCACATCACGCTGGCGGATGCGCGCAAGATGGAGCCGCAACTTGCCGAACGCGAGAAGAAGGAAGAAGAAGTCGCCGAGCTGCTGGAGCTGGCGGAAACGCTCGAAGGCCTGACCCGCAACGTCGGCATGCATGCGGGCGGCGTGCTGATTGCCCCTGGAAAACTCACGGACTTCTGCCCGTTGTACGTGGCCGATGCTTCGAACGCCGCGGTCAGCCAGTTCGACAAGGACGATGTGGAGGCGATCGGGCTGGTCAAGTTCGACTTTCTCGGGCTGACCACGCTGACCATCCTCGACTGGACGCTGAAATACATCCGCCGGCTCGACCCGTCGTCAGACTTGAAACTTGAGCATCTGCCGCTCGACGACAAGGCCTCGTACGAAATCTTCGCGCGGGCCAACACCACGGCGGTGTTCCAGTTTGAATCGCGCGGCATGCGCGACATGCTGAAAAGCGCCAAGCCCGACCGCTTCGGCGACATCATTGCGCTGGTGGCGCTGTACCGTCCGGGGCCGATGGAGCTGATCCCGGAATTCTGCGCGCGCAAGCACGGCAAGCGCTTCAATTATCCCGATCCGCGGGTCGAGAGCATCCTCGCCGAGACCTACGGCATCATGGTGTACCAGGAGCAGGTGATGCAGATGGCGCAGATCATCGGCGATTACAGCCTGGGCGGCGCCGACCTGCTGCGCCGCGCGATGGGCAAGAAAAAACCCGAGGAGATGGCTGAGCACCGCGGCCTGTTCCAGACCGGCGCGGCCAAGAATGGCCTGACCAAGGGCAAGGCCGACGAATTGTTCGACCTGATGGAAAAATTCGCCGGCTACGGTTTCAACAAGTCCCATGCCGCCGCGTATGCGCTGGTCGCGTACCAGACCGCCTACATGAAGGCACACCATCCTGCCGCCTTTCTTGCCGCCAACATGTCGGCGGTGATGAATGACACCGACAAGGTGCAGCAGCTGGTTGACGACGCGCGCGAGAACCGGCTGGAGGTGTTGGCGCCGGACGTCAACAGCAGCGGCTACCGCTTCGAGCCGGTGGACGAGAAACGCATTCGCTACGGCCTGGGCGGGGTCAAGGGCAGCGGCGAGGGTGCGGTCAACCACATTGTCGAGGTGCGCACCGCCGGCGGCCCGTTCCGCGATCTTTTTGATTTCTGCCATCGCGTGGACAACCGCGTGGTCAACCGCCGCGTGGTCGAGTCGCTGATCCGCGCGGGTGCGTTTGACACCGTCAACGACAACCGGGCCGAACTGATGGCCTGTGTCGGGCTGGCACTGGAGACCGCCGAGCAGGCCAGCCGTACCGCGTCGCAGACCAGTCTGTTCGGGGATGTCGCCGATGCGCCACATGTGGTGGCGCCGTCGAATGTGCCGCGCTGGAGCAAGAAGGAACTACTGCAGAATGAAAAGCTCGCGCTGGGTTATTACCGCAGCGATCACCTGTTCAATGTCTATCGCGACGAGGTGCGGCGCATGGTCGGCAAGAAACTGGCCGAGTTGCAGACGGCCAGCGACATCGCCGGGCGCACCGTCAGCATTGCCGGCGTGGTGCTGTCACTGCGGGTGCAGAATACCGCCAGCGGGCGCATGGGTATCGTCACGCTCGCGGATGACACCGGCAAGCACGAAGTGGTGGTTTTTCGCGAGGCTTTTGACCGGTTCCGCCACAAGCTGCGTGAAGACGAACTGCTGGTGGTCGAAGTGCGCGGGCGGCAGCGTTACCGCAACCCGGATGCCGAGAACGACAGCGGCAACGGCGGTGACAATGCGCTGCGGCTGGAGGCGGTGAATATTCTAGATCTCAATGAAGCGCGCAACCGTTACGCCCGCGGCATCCGCCTCACCTGCAACGGGCAGTCGTCCGGCAGCAAGCTGAAGGAACTGCTGGCGCCGCATCGACAGGGTCAGTGCCCGGTTGCGGTGGAGTATCTGAGCAACGGCGCGCGCTGCGAAGTGAAACTCGGGCCCGCCTGGCAGGTCAGCATCAACGAGGACCTGATCCGTTCCCTGTCGGAGTGGCTCAAACCCGAGAACGTGAACATCGTTTACGGCGCATCCGAATAGCGGCCTGCTCAGGCGGTGGGCCGGGTTTCAAATCCTGCGTAGTCACCGCTGTCTTCGCGCGCGTCGACACTGTCCACCTGCGCCGCACGCGGCCCGCGGTGCGCGCATTCGATGATGGCGGTTACCGCGGCCGGTGTGCCCTGCACGACCGCCTCCACGCTGCCGTCGGTGCAGTTGCGGACCCAGCCGCGGATGCCCAGTTCGCCGGCCTTGTAGGCCATGTAGTTGCGGAAACCGACGCCCTGGACGCGGCCGCGGATCGACAGGTGGCGTGTGATGAGCTCATTCATGGGTAAACACCTGAGAGGTTGCTGATTCGAGTGCGGAAGAGTAGTGTCTAACTTGCGTTCTGACGGCGACGGGCTGTCGATAATTTTAATTTATTTTCTGATTGGAGGAGTTTATGTCGAGGACTTTTATCGGAACCCTGCTGGTGGCCGCTGCGCTGGCCGCGGCACCAACCATCGCCGCTGCAGACGCCAAAGCCAAGGCCAATGTGGCGGAAGACAAGGTCGTTTACCACGTCAATGACACCGCGGATCAGGCAACCAATGCACTGCGCAACATCGGCAACCATCTCGAGGTCAACCCGAAAGCCAAGATCGTCGTGGTCACGCATTCACGCGGCGTCGATTTCTTGTTTGACGGCGCCAAGGACAAGAACGGCA
>JBFKCU010000127.1:0-7704 GCA_041620115.1 Burkholderiales bacterium
AAATCCCTGATCCCGGATCCGCAGGCGGCGCTGGCGCGCTGGCGGCTGCAGCACGGCGTACGGCCGCTGAACCACGTGATGGTGGTGCATCAGCGGATCGCACGCGAGCAGCCGTGGGTCGGTGCGGAGGTGGTGAGGCTGCTGCAGCAGAGCGCGGCGGCGGCACCGCCGGATATGCCGGGGCTGGGCTCGATACAGTCTGGCATCGAGGCGCTGCGCCCGACCCTGCAGCTGATCATCCACTATGCGGCCCAGCAGCGGCTGATCCCGCGCGAGTTCGAAGTACAGGAATTGTTCACCATGTGAATTGCCGCGGTTGGTCTCTACGGCGGCGCCCCGTATAATCCGCGCAACTTTTCAGAGCCGAGCCAGAACGTGCAAGCCAAACCGGATATCCAGAAAACCTACGACCTGCTGGTGGTCGGCGGCGGCAATGCCGCGCTGTGCGCCGCACTGATGGCGCGCGAAGCGGGCTGCAGCGTGCTGCTGCTCGAAAGCGCGCCCAAGCCGTTTCGCGGCGGCAACAGCCGCCACACGCGCAACCTGCGCTGCATGCATGAGCAGCCGCAGGACATGCTCACCGATGCCTATCCCGAAGAAGAGTATTGGCAGGATTTGCTGAAAGTTACCGGGGGGCTTACCGACGAGCACCTTGCGCGTACCGTGCTCAAGCATACCGAGACCTGCCGGCCGTGGATGTACAAGCACGGCGTCCGATTCCAGCCGCCGCTGGGCGGCACGCTGCACCTGTCGCGCACCAACGCATTCTTTCTCGGCGGCGGCAAGGCGCTGGTGAACGCCTATTACCACTCGGCCGAACAACTGGGCATAGATATTTTTTACGAAGCCAAGGTCAGCGACCTGGACATCGACGGCGACACCTTCAGGTCGGCCACCTTCACATACCAGGGCGCTGAGCATCAGGCGCGCGCGAAAGCCGTGGTGCTGGCCTGCGGCGGTTTCCAGGCGAATCTCGAGTGGCTGCGCGAGGCCTGGGGCCCGCCCGCGGATAACTTTCTCGTGCGCGGCACGCCGTACAACCGCGGCGACGTGTTGAAGGTGCTGATCGCCAAGGGGGCCAAGACCGTCAGCGATGCCACGCAGGGGCATTGCGTGGCCATCGATGCGCGTTCGCCGACATACGACGGCGGCATCATCACGCGTGTGGATGCAGTGTCGCTGGGCATCGTCGTTAATAAGCATGCGCAGCGCTTCTACGACGAGGGCGAGGATTTCTGGCCCAAGCGTTATGCGATCTGGGGCCGGCTGGTGGCGGGGCAGCCCGACCAGATCGGCTATTCGATCATCGACGCCAAGGCCATGGGCCGCTTCATGCCCCCGGTGTATCCGCCGATCCGCGCCAATTCGCTGCGCGACCTGGCGACCAAACTGGAAATCAGTCCGGATGCGCTGGAGAAGACCGTGGCCGAATTCAACGCTGCGGTGCGCCCCGGCACTTTCGACCATACGATCCAGGACGACTGCGTCACCGAAGGCATCACGCCGGCGAAAACGCACTGGGCGCTGAAACTCGACACGCCGCCGTTCTTCGGTTACCCGTTGCGGCCGGGCATCACGTTTACCTATCTCGGCGTCACCGTGGACGACAGGGCGCGGATGATCCTGCAGGACGACAAGCCCTGCAAAAACATATTCGCCGCAGGGGAAATCATGGCAGGCAATGTATTGGGCAAGGGGTACCTGGCGGGCATCGGCATGTCCATCGGCACCACGTTCGGACGCATCGCGGGCGAGGAGGCGGCAAAACATGTACGCGGCTGAAGACCAACCGATGAGCCTCGACGAGCTGATCGAGGATGCGCAGCGCGTGCTGCGCGTGTGCAACGCCTGCCGTTACTGCGAAGGGTATTGCGCGGTGTTTCCGGCGCTGGCGCGCCGCCTCGAGTTCACCGAGAACGATATTCACTACCTCGGCAACCTGTGCCACAACTGCGGTTCATGCCTGTATGCCTGCCAGTTCGCGCCGCCGCATGAATTCCAGGTCAATTTTCCCAAACTGATGGCCAAGGTGCGTGGCCAGACCTACCGCAAATACGCCTGGCCCGGCTTCCTCGGTGCGCTCTACGCAAAGAACGGCGTCGCGGTGAGCCTGATCACGGCGCTCAGCATCGGCCTGCTGTTCCTGCTCGCGGGTGCATTGAACAATCCGACGGCGTTCTTTGCCGCGCACAGCGATGCGCAGGGTTCGTTTTATGCGCTGATGCCCCACAACCTGATGGTGAACGTGTTCGGCGCGGTGTCGGTGTTCGTGCTGATCGCGTTGTTGATGGGCTTCGTGCGCTTCTGGCCGTACATGGGCGAGGACCTCGCGGATTTCTTCAGGCCGCGCGCGCTGGGCGAGGGCGTGCATGATGCGCTGACGCTGAAGAATCTCGGCGGCGGCGTCGAAAACGAAGGCTGTACTTACCCGGCCGAGCAGAAGTCGCAGGCGCGCCGGATGTTTCACCATTTCACCTTTTACGGCTTCCTGCTGTGTTTTGCCGCGACCAGCGTGGCCACGGTCTACCACTACATGCTCGATTACCCGGCGCCGTACCCGTTCTGGAGCCTGCCGGTGCTGCTGGGCACCGTCGGCGGCATCGGCCTGCTGATCGGGCCGGTGGGACTGCTGTGGATCAAACACCAGCGCGATCCTGATTTCAAGGTGCCGGAGCAGACCGGCATGGATGCGGGCTTTCTGGTGCTGCTGTTCATGATCAGCCTCACCGGGCTGGGCCTGCTGATCTGGCGCGAGACCGGTGCGATGGGCACGTGGCTCGCGATCCACCTCGGTTTCGTGCTCGCGCTGTTCCTGACCATGCCCTACGGCAAGTTTGTGCACGGCATGTACCGGCTGGCGGCTCTGGTGCGCTTCCATCTGGAGAAGCGGCGGCCGGTGCCGGGACTGGCATCTGAGTGACATCGTATTAAAAACACGTTTTTAATGGTTTGATGCGCTGCGCGTCCGCGCGCTTGCTTCGGGAGAATGCATTTTGCCAATGACATACCTCCGGAAATCCGGCATACACCATGCCTGGATCATTCTTGCGGCAGCGTGTGTATTGGGTGTTGTCAGCCGGGCTGATTCGGCGTCATTCGCCGTACTCGTCGATCCGCTGGTCGAGAAATTCGACTGGAAACGCGGCGACATTGGCCTTGCGTACTCGCTAGCCTTCCTGTGCAGCATGCCCGCGATGTTGATATTCGGCTGGCTCGGCGATCGTTTCAGTGCGCGCGCACTGATGCTCGGTGCGTCACTGATGATTTCCGCCGGCACGGTCCTGCTCGGGATGATCCAGGAGTTGTGGCATCTTTATGTCGTTTACGGCGTGTTTGTCGGCGCCCTGGGCAATGCGGCTTTTGTAGTCTTGCTGCCGGTCATCATTACCCGCTGGTTTAACCAGAAAATGGGACTTGCGCTGGGGATCTACTGGGCCGGCCTCGGGTTCGGTCCGGTGGTTTTCGCGCTGCTGTTCCGCTGGATGATCGAGAGCCGCGGCTGGGAATCGGCGTTCCTGGTGATCGGCCTCGCCTTTGGTGCGATTCTCCTGTTCTTTTCCTGGTTCATACGGACCAGTCCTGCCGAGATGGAGATGTTCGCCTACGGCGCCGAGGACGCGACGAAGGGAAAGCAGACCTCCAGCGTGGCCGTGAGCCTGCGTTCGGTGCTTGCCGGCAGGCCGGTGTGGCTGCTGATGGGGTGCCACCATCTCGGCTGTGCCGGACATGCCGTGATACTCGCGCACGGGGTTTCGATGGCCACACACCAGGGGATTCCGGGCTTGCAGGCGGCGGGCGTGCTGAGCACGATTGCCGGCGTTTCAATCTTCAGCCGTTTCACCTTCTCGCTGCTCACAGAACGTTTCGGCGGGCGCACCATCCTTTCGGGGGCGATTTTCGGCCAGAGCCTGTCGATCCTGCTGCTGCTTTTCGCTACTGAAGTGTGGCATTTCTACGCGTTCGCGGTCTTTTTCGGCATTTGTTACGGTGGTGAGATGGTCGGATTCCCGATCATCAACCGGCAGATTTTCGGGGCCAAGGCACCACTGAGTTCTATTTTTTCGTTCCAGATGATCGGCGGCAGTACCGGCATGGCACTCGGCGGCTGGATTGGCGGCGCGTTGTTCGACCACTCGGGCAACTACACGGCGGCCATACTCGTTGCCTCTGCGATCGGTTTCCTCGCAATCCCGCTGGCGCTCTGGCTGCCGCGCCACCGGCAGCCGGTTGCCGCTGCGCCCATTGCCGGGGTCGCCTGAGACGGGTTTGCAGCGGGCTTCACCCCGGAAGCGATCAGTCCCGGCACCGCGATCCGGCGTGCCGGCGGTGGACCGGGACGGTCAATCGGGCTGGATGCCGGCGTCGCTGATGACCTTGCGCCACTTCTGCATTTCAGCCTTCAGAAACGCCGCGAATTCCGCGGGTGAACTGCCCACGACTTCCGCGCCGTCCTGCTGAAAACGCTGCACGATCTCCGGCGATTTGACGATGCTGATGACCTCGGCGGACAGTTTCTTGAGAATCGCCGGCGACACGCCCGCCGGCGCGACCATGCCCTGGAACGCTTCGGCACGGTAGCCGGGCACCGATTCACCGATCGTGGGCACATCCGGCATGCTTGCGAGCCGTTTACCGCTGGTCAGGGCGAGGGCGCGCATCTTGCCCGATGCGATATGCGGCGCGGCGGAAATCGTCGTCGTGAACAGCATGGCGACGCGCCCGCCGATGACATCGGTGACCGCCGGCGGTATGCCCTTGTAAGGGACGTGGATCATGCGGATGCCCGCGGCACGCTGGAACATTTCCGCGGAAAGATGCGGTGCGGAACCTGAGCCCGGACTGGCGAAGGTGAGTTCACCGGGCTTGGCCTGTGCCAGCGCAATGAGGTCCTTGACGGATTTTCCGGCAAAGGAGGGCGCCACGACAATCACGTTTGGCTGCGAATTCAGTTGGGTAACAGGGGCGAAGTCGCGCAGCGGGTCGTAGGGCAGACGTGCGCGCAATCCGGGATTGATGGCAAACGTCGTTGTGACCATCAGCATGGTGTAGCCGTCGGGATTGGCTTTCGACGCGATCTCCGTGCCCACGATGGTTGCAGCGCCGGGGCGCGTGTCGACCACGATGTTCTGCCCCCACTTAGCGGACAGTTTTTGCCCGATCAGCCGCGTGGTGATGTCGAGCCCGCCGCCCGGCGCGAACGGCACGATCATGCGGATCGGCCGTTCGGGATAATTTGCGGCACCCTGGGCGAACGCGGCGGTGCTCGACAAGGTCAGTGCCACAGCGGATATCAAGACGTATTTCATGCGTTTTCCTTTCAGGTTGAACCCAGCACGCGTTTTTTGACTTCTTCAGGAGTGCCCTGAAGATCCATGTCGGCCAGAGCAGGCCCGCAGGCCCACGGATCCTTAGCAAGCAGCGTGCCAAAGATCTCGGCAAACGCGCGATGCAGCGGCGTTGCAATGCCGGCCTGCTCGCCCAGTTGCACGCAGGGCACGATGGCATAGGGCAGGTCGTCGCCGACCCAGGTGCGCCAGACGTCCGGCACGAACGGCGGAAACGACTTGTAGACCGGGTTCTGCATGGCCTCGTAGAACGTGTTGCTTCTGAAGCCGTAGTACTGTTCGATCGCCTTCGCCATCGGCGTGTGCTCGACGCCGTACGCCTCGCACACGCGCTTGCGCTCGGCATCGAGCGCGTCGCCGAATACGCCGGCGGCGGGCACGACGCCCTCCTGGTAGAAGCCCATTTTCCGGCCTTCGAGTTTGGCGCGCTCGGCCATCCCGATGGCCGGTAGCACCATCGCCGGGTGCACGATCAGATTCAGGTTTTCCAGTCCGGTGACCAGCACCGAAGGCGCGGCCGCCAGATCGGGAAACAGCGGTTTCAGCACCGCCAGTGCCTGCGCTGCGCGCGATGCGGGCACGGTCGCGATGCGGATGCCCTTGCGCAGTCCCTTGGGAGTCACCACGGTGCCTTCATAGCGCGCGGCGTGGGTCGGCGCCGGGGCCTCGGTCACGATCACATCATCGCGGCCGGCCCTGCGCAGCAGCGGCGTCAGCCGTGCCGCCGGCCAGTAGCCGTGGCTCTGGATGTGCACCACCGCGCCGCGCTTGAACTCGGGGATCATCGCGCTGAACCTGGCTTCGAGCTGGTGCATGTCCACCTCGATGATCACGGCCTCGGCATCGTGCAGTGCTTCGGCGGTCGTGTCGCAGATGCGGTCCAGTCTTGCAAAGCCGGTTTTCTTGGACACGAGATGCCTGGCATCGCCTTCGATGGTAAAGCCGCCGGCCTTGCGCAAGGCCGCCAGCTGTTCCTTTTGTTCGGGGAAGACGGCAAAACGCACCGCGTGGCCAGACAGCGAGAAATCCGATGCGCAGACGGCGCCAATGGCCCTAGCGGTGTTTCCGATCACTGCGACTTTTGACATTCAGGAATACTCCGGTCCGGGTTTCAGGTGTCCGCCGTGACGCCGCCGGCTTTGAGTTTGGCGATTTCGGCGTCGCTGTAACCATACTCTTTCAGGATTTCCACCGACTCTGCACCTTTGTCCGGTGCCGCATTGCGCACCGTGAACGGCGTTTTCGAGAAGTTGATGCCGTTGCGCACCACCTTGATGTCACCCAGCTTGTAGTGCTGCGTCGGCGCGGCCAGCCCAAGGTGCTGCACCTGCGGATCGGCGAACACCTCATTGATTTTGTAGATCGGACCGCAGGGTACGCCGGCCGTGTTCAGTGCGTCTATCCATTCAGCGGAAGTGCGTTTCTCGATCTGCTCGGCAATGATCCTGTTCAGCGCTGCGCGGTTTTTCGAACGCACTTTCGACGATGAATAATCCGGATCCCCGGGCAGATCGGGGAGGCCGATGGCCTTGCACAGGCGCGCGAACAGCTGGCCCGATCCGGCGATGTTGATGTGGCCGTCGGCGGTCTTGTAGGTGCCGGTGGGGATCGCGGTGGGGTGGTTGTTGCCGGCCTGTCCGGCGACTTCGCCGGCGACGGTCCAGCGCGCGGCCTGAAAGTCCGTCATCGCGATCAGTGCCTGTAGCAGTGAGGTATGCACCCATTGGCCTTCACCCGTGTGCTCTCGTTCGAGCAGCGCGGTGACGATGCCGAATGACAGATACAGTCCGGCGCTGGAGTCGCCGATGGCGATGCCGGCGCGCACCGGACCCTGGCCGGGCAGACCGGTGATCGACATCAGGCCGCTCATGCCCTGCGCGACCTGGTCGAGGCCGGGACGGTCGGCGTAAGGGCCGTCCTGGCCGAAACCGCTGATGCTGGCATAAACGATGCGCGGATTGATCTTGCGTATGGTCTGGTAATCGATGCCAAGGCGTTTCTTTACGCCGGGGCGGTAGTTTTCCACAATGACGTCTGCGGTGGCCGCCATTTTCTTGAAGACTGCGACGCCTTCGGGCGACTTCAGGTTCAGCGTCATGCTGCGCTTGTTGCGGTGCAGGTTCTGAAAATCAGGGCCATGGCGTTTGTCGAAGGGGCTGCCATCGCCGTCCTGCTCGCCGAGTTCCTCAATCTTGATGACTTTCGCACCCCAGTCGGCCAGCTGGCGTACGGCGGTTGGGCCGGAGCGCGCACGGGTGAGGTCGAGGACGGTGTAGCGGGAAAGCGGTCCGTTGTTGTTTGCAGTCACGGTGATTCCTTCGGCGAGGCGGGTTGCCGACTCCGGTCATGGGCCTTCTAC
>JBFKCU010000128.1:0-7631 GCA_041620115.1 Burkholderiales bacterium
GATGTGACGCAACCCGCCTCGTCGCTGATCTACAACCAGTTTTTCCACGAGCCGCGGTATCGTCCGAATCTGATCATGCAGTCGCGTTACGAAGCCGGCGTGCTGGGCCGCAAGAGCAAGAAGGGCTTTTACGATTACGATGCGGAAATGAAGCCCATCGTGGCGCCGGAACCTCCCGCGCCAAGTGCGAAGCCGGACAGCGTCTGGGTGAGTAAGGCCGAGCCGCAGGGCCATGAAGCACTGACTGCGCTGCTGACCAAGCTGGGTGCCAACATCGAGTCCGGTGCCAAACCGTCCGCCAAGGCGCTAATCCTGGTGACGCCAATCGGCAAGGACGCGACCAGTTGCGCAGTGGAAGAAGGCCTCGATCCGAAACGCACGGTGGCTGTCGACACGCTGTTCCCGATGGTCAAGCGCCGCACCATCATGGGCACGCCGCTGACTGACGCCGCAATGAAGGAGGCTGCGCATGGATTGCTGGCCTCCGACGGCGTGCCGGTGACGGTGTGCCGCGACAGCCCCGGTTTCATCGCGCAGCGCATCGTGGCGATGATCGTCAACATCGGCTGCTCAATCGCGCAAAGCCGTACCGCGCAGCCGGCCGATATCGACAAGGCCGTGACACTGGGTCTGAATTATCCGAACGGCCCGCTCAAGTTCGGTGATGTGGCCGGTGTTGAGCGAATCCACCGGGTGCTGGCCGCCATGAATTCGATCTATGCCGATCCGCGTTACCGTCCAAACATCTGGATGCGGCGTCGCGCGCAATTGGGCGTGTCACTGCTGACTCCCGAACCCTGATTACCAGAGAGGAATCATCATGCTTGAAGCATATTTGTACGAAGGCCTGCGCACACCTTTTGGCCGCCACGGCGGCTCGCTGGCCAAAGTGCGTCCCGACGACCTGCTGGCCGACGTCATGAAAAACGTGATGGCCAAATCCAAGTTCAAGGTGGAGCAGGTTGAGGATATCGTCGTCGGCTGCGGCAACCAGAGCGGTGAAGACAGCCGCTGCGTCGCCCGCCATGCCGGCCTTGCAGCAGGCTTCCCGATTGAAATCCCTGGCACTGTACTGCAACGCAACTGCGCCAGTGGCCTTGGCGCCCTGGCGCATGCTGCGCATTCGATCACTGCGGGCGAGGGTGATGTGTTCATCGTCGGCGGCGTCGAGAGCATGAGCCGTTCGCCGATCATCATCAGCCGTGCCGAAAATGCCTTTGATCGTGGCATCAAGATGGCCGACACCACCATCGGCCCGCGTTTCTCCAATCCGAAGCTGGTCAAACAGTTTGGCGATCATCAGATGCCGCAGACCGCTGACAACCTGGCGCGTGAATACGGCATTACCCGCGAACAGGCCGATACCTTCGCCGCAGCTTCACAGCAGAAATTTGCATTGGCCAAAGGTGAAGGCTTTTTCGCCGGTGAAATTTCCCCGGTTGAAATGCCACCCAGTCGCAAAGGCCCGGTACCGGCAGTAGCGGAAGATGAGCATCCGCGTCCCGGCACTGAGATCGCTGCGCTAGCGAAAATGAAAACGCTGTACGAAGGCGGTGTTACCACCGCCGGCAATGCCTCCGGCGTTAATGACGGGGCCGTTGCGCTGGTGGTGGGATCGCTGGCTGCCGGCGAAAAAGCGGGCGCCAAACCGCTGGCCCGCATTATCGCCAGCGCCGCAATGGGCGTGCGTCCGGACATCATGGGTATTGGTCCCGTGGCAGCGTCGCAGAAAGCACTGGCGCGCGCAGGCCTCAGCCTCAAGGACATGGACATCATCGAGATCAACGAGGCATTTGCAGCGCAGGTGCTGGCCTGCCTGAAGGGGCTGGGCGTGGCGCTGGATGACCAGCGGGTCAATCCGAATGGCGGTGCCATTGCGGTCGGTCACCCGATTGGTGCTTCAGGCGCGCGTATTGCACTGACCGCGGCGCGGCAACTGCAGCGTTCCGGCGGCAAATATGCGCTGGTTTCACTGTGTATCGGCGGCGGGCAGGGCATGGCAGTGATTTTGGAGCGAGTTTAAATTTTTTGGTTTGGATGAATAATTGCCTGCATGAGGGTGCGCCGGAAATCGGGCGCACCCCGCAACGGTGACGAAGCATCGCCTTATAACCCTATAATGGTGAGGCGTTTGACTCGACTGGATGCCAAACTTAACAAAATGTTAGATTTGCCGGACATGTCGCCCATGTGCATACTTGCCCACATCAAAACACCAAGAAGCCGGTCAGGGGCTTGACTGTGGACGATATGGAAACCATCACCGCATTGAAACAAGGCACGCCGTTGCCGTCCCAGAAGCTGATCGAGTTGCGCTCGAAAGGCATGCACACCGTGCGTTTTGAGTTCATCGTCCGGTTGCTCCGTCTGAATACCCAGATCATCACGCTGTCCATTTACTGGGAGGACGGGCGTGATTTCATGCAGATTCCAACCGTGCAGAACGCCCAGCGCAAACTGGTATATGCCAGTGCACCACGGGTCTCCGGACTATTCGACGACATGGCGCTGCTCTGTTACGCCTATGATCCTGATGCCAAAGCCAAGGTTGATGCGGAACTCGATCGGATGGTGATGACCATCGGGAATGCCAGCGGAAGATAGGGCCTGATCCGACGTTCCTGGCGCCAGTCTGGGAATGTTTATGATTTTACATAATATACATTATACGCAATAACGGCTGCGTTTTCCCAGTCCACAGGCCAGGCTCAACGGCCGGCAAAGCACCTAATTCTCGACCCCGGCCTTCCGCAATACCGCCTCGATTTCCTTGTGTCCGCGGTCCTGGGCCATGCTCAGCGCCGAATGCCCGTAAGGTGATACATATTTGGCATCCGCGCCATGCTCGAGCAGCAGCAGCAGAATCGGCAACTGACCTTCACGAGCCGCCATCATCAATGCGGTGGTGCCGTTCTCGGCCGCCGCATTGACATTCGCCCCCTTGGCAATCAACAGGCGCGCAATATCCACCCGGTTCCTCGCCGCTGCGTAGATCAATGGGGTCCACCCCCCCTGGTCAACCGGCGCTCCGGCATCGATCAGCAACTTTGCTATTTCGGTATGGCCCAGTATGGTGGCCAGCATCAATGCGGATTCGCCCAGCGGATTGCGGATATGCAGGCGTGGCCGTGCCGCCAGGATGGTTCTGACCACATTCGGCTTTCCCTCCCGCGCCGCCAGCATCATCAGCGTTTCGCCCTGCGGACTGACCGTATCCACATCCACGCCCCGGCGGAGCAGTTCGGCAATGGTTTTCTCGTCGTCAATGCGTATGGCTTGCAGCATGTCTTCATATGCGCCTGCGTGCGCCGGCCCATTAAAGCAACTCGCGACCACCAGCAAACCGGCAAAAAAATGCAAGAATCTCATATAATTAATTGTTTATATTGAATAATTTATAAAAATTCGCCGTTGTCTTGTCGGCAACTTCAGCGAAGCTGCGCGCCTGCAGCCGGGCGACTTCCTCTGCCACGTGTTTGACCCATGCAGGCTGATTGGTTTTCCCGCGAAACGGAACAGGCGCGAGGTAGGGCGAGTCGGTCTCGACCAGCAACCGGTCCAGCGGCACCCGTCGGGCCACCTCCTTCAGGTCCTTGGCATTCTTGAAGGTGACAATGCCGGAAAAGGAAATATGGAATCCGAGCGCGAGGGCCCCTTCCGCCACCGCCCAGCTTTCGGTGAAGCAGTGCATGACGCCGCCGGCCTCATCGGCACCCTCTTCCCGCATCAATCGCAGCGTATCGTCTGATGCGGATCGCGTGTGAATAATCAATGGCTTGCGAGCCTCGCGCGCGGCACGGATATGAATCCGAAATCGTTCCCGCTGCCACTCGAGATCTCCGGTCAGGCGGAAATAATCCAGGCCGGTTTCGCCTATGGCCACTACCTTAGGGTGCTGCGCCAGGTCCACCAGTTCGGCCACGGTAGGCTCGCGCAGGTCCGGGTAGTCCGGGTGCACGCCGACCGAGGCATACAGATTCTCATATTGCTCGGCCAGCGCCAGCACTTTCGGAAAATCCTCGAGCGTGACACTGACACACAGTGCCGCACCAACCTCATTCTCGCGCATTCTTGCCAGCACGCCGGGAATGTCAGTCGCGAGTTCCGGAAAATCCAGATGGCAGTGCGAATCAACTAACATTGAAATCAGGCCGCCCGCCGCGCAGGACTGACCAGTGCAGCATAGGCGATCAACACGCTCTCGATGTACAGGCGTCCGTTCAGCGGATGATGGATGTTGCGCTGCGCCCGCACCAGTTTGCGATGCAGCCGCAGCGCTTTCAGCGGATCGACCTGTTTCACCAGTACCGCGAGCTCGCGTGCCAGGTCCGGGTTGTAACGGACCGTGCCGAGCATGCGCAGCGTCACAATGTCGTAGGTCCATTTCTGCATCCAGCCGATAAACCGCTCCAGCGACAGGTCGCGATGGGTCTCGGCAACCGCCAGCGGGTCAAAATCGACCGATGCGATCCCCTGGAGGAAGTCCGTTCGCCCGGAGAGCTCATCCCCCTCGCTTGCCGTCAGGGCCAGCAAGGGCGCACCGGAGGCCTGCGCCAGCGCGACGTCCGGGCTTTGCACGCCCCGCTCGCCCAGCCAGGCCAGTGCGGTGGCCGCGTCGGGTGGGCGCAGGTCCAGTTGGCGGCAGCGACTCACAATGGTGCGCGGCAGGCGGTGCGGACGGTGACTGATGAGTATGAAATGCGTTAACGCCGGCGGTTCCTCGAGGCTTTTCAGCAGCGCGTTAGCCGCATTGACGTTGAGCGCCTCCGCCGGATCCACCAAAATGACTTTGCGTCCGCCACGATGGCTGGAAACATTAATGAAATCATGCAATTCCCGAACCTGGTCGATGCTGATCCAGGGGCTGGCCTTTACTTTCCGCGCACCCTCTTCAATCTCGGCCTCGGTGGTTTCGGTTGCGGGCGCGAGGAGACGAAAATCCGGATGCGTGTCATTCGCGAACCAGGTGCAAGCATGGCATTGTCCGCAAGCCCGGGCATCGGCTTGCGATGCCTCGCATAACAAAGCCTGCGCCAGGGCCAGACCAAACCCCTGCTTGCCGATACCGCGCTGCCCTTTGATCAGCAATGCATGCGCCAGCCGTGATTTTTCCGCGAGCACGGCTTTTAGTTGATGTGAAAACCAAATTTCCATTAAAAATCAACCACTTGTATTTATGATCCGCAGTAAACTCTAGAATCGATGTAATCAAAACAAATAATGTTTAAATTCATAATATTGAGATTATATCCTCAAGTTCTTTCTGAATATCTGTAATCGAGCGGGCCGCATCAATGACCCGAATTCTGCGCGGGTGTTCGGTGGCGCGCCGCAGATAAGCCGCCCGGACCCGTTCATAGAAGGCCTGCTGCTCCCGCTCGAAGCGATCTGGCGTACGGGCCTGCAGTGCTCGCGCCCGGCCGATTTCCGGATCCAGGTCAAAATACAGCGTCAGATCGGGTTGCAGCGTGCCTTGCACCCAATGCTCGAGCGCGTCCACTCGTGCCCAGTCCATGCCACTGCCGCCCGCCTGATAGGCGTAGGTGGCATCGGTAAAACGGTCACACAACACCCACTGTCCCGCCGCCAGGGCCGGTGCAATGACCTGCGCGATATGTTCGCTGCGGGCGGCAAACATCAACAAGGCCTCGGTTTCCGGATTGCGCGTATCGTGGCTGTCGAGCAGCAGTTGGCGCAGGGCCTCGCCCAGCGGCGTGCCGCCCGGCTCCCTGGTCACAATCAGTTCCTTGCCGCGACCCTCCAGGCGCCCGCGCAACCATTGCAGGTGCGTGGTCTTGCCGGCGCCGTCCATGCCTTCCAGGGTAATGAATTTTCCGGGCGTCATTGCCTGCCCCGGCGCTGGTACTGGTTCACCGCACGCTCATGTTCGGCCAGAGTGCGCGAGAATTTCGAGGTGCCGTCGCCGCGCGCGACAAAGTACAGGGCGTCACTGGTTGCAGGATTCAGGGTTGCGCGCAAGGCATCAAGTCCAGGCATGGCAATGGGGGTGGGCGGCAGCCCGGCACGGGTGTAGGTATTGTACGGTGTATCCGTCGTCAGGTCGCTCTTGCGGATATTGCCATCAAACTTTTCGCCGATGCCGTAGATCACGGTGGGATCCGTCTGCAGGCGCATGCCGATGCGCAGCCGGTTGATAAACACCGCCGCCACCAATCCGCGTTCTTCCGGGCGCCCCGTTTCCTTTTCGACAATTGACGCCAGAATCAGTGCTTCCGTGGGCGATTTCAGCGGCAGATCCGGCGCACGCCGGCTCCACTCCTGATCGAGATGCCGCTGCATCAGCCGGTGCGCGCGGCGCAGGATCGCCAGGTCGCTCGCGCCTTCGCTGAAATAATAGGTGTCCGGAAAAAACCAGCCTTCCGGCGACGGCTGTGCAATTCCCAGCTTTTCCAACAGTTCCGGCATGGACAGGGTCGCCGATTCGGCCACCACTTTGGGATGTTCGCGCAACGCGGCGCGAATCTGGCTGAATGTCCAGCCTTCAACAAACCGGATGGCGACCTGGGTAACATCGCCACGCGTGATCCGCTGCAGCAGGTCGAGCGGCGTCAGCGGTCTCGAGAACTCGTAGTTTCCGGCCTTCAGCACGGTCGCGCTGCCCCGCAGGCGCGCGAGCACGACAAACAGCTCCGGCTGATCAAGAATGCCTGCGGCCGCAAGCCGGGCCGCCACGCTCTTCAACGAGCTTCCGGCACGGAGTTCAAAAGTCACCGGCGACTGCGTGATCGGCAACTCACGGTGCGCGTAGTAATACAAGGCGGCGCCACCGCAGGCAGCGGCGATCAGCGCCGACGCCAGCAGCCATTTAACGAGACGAAATGCGTAGCGCATCAAGCCATTTTCGCACGAGCGCGGTCATCGAAAAATCCGACCATGTGCGCTGTTCCAGCGCTGCGACCGCCCACGCGCCGATGAGACTGTTGACCAGGATTACTTCGTCGGCCGCATCGAGACGCTCCCGGCTTATCGTTTCGATCTCGCAGGAAATGCCGCGGCCGCGGGCCGATGCGATGACGAGATCCCGTGTGACGCCGGCAACGCCGCAACGTGACAAATCCGGTGTTGCCAGCCGACCGCTTTCCGCGATGAACAGATTGCAGCGCGTGCCGCCGATGATATTGCCGTCAATATCAAACAGCAGGCCCTCGGCGATCGCAGGATCGTGCCACTCGGCACGCGCCAGCACGTTTTCCAGACGGTTAAGGTGCTTGAGTCCGGCCAGGCGCGGTTGCTGCGCCAGGCGCAGC
Source organism: Burkholderiales bacterium (assembly GCA_041620115.1). GTDB lineage: Bacteria > Pseudomonadota > Gammaproteobacteria > Burkholderiales > SG8-41. Next base: position 7,269 of record JBFKCU010000128.1, read on the forward strand.
GTACAGACGCGCGCCCGTATGCCCTGGTCGAAGAAAGCGGCGGGGTATTGCGGCAATGCAGATCCGCTGACCACGCGTCGCGTCTGTGCATTCAGGGGCATTTCGTAACCGCGCCCGCCACTGCCCCGGCTGAAGGTGATGCGCAACGCACAATCGGGCATAGCCGCTGCGATCGTGCTGATGTCCTGGCGCACATCCGCCTCTGCCGCCGGCGTCAGCGCCAGCGCGCGGCAGTCCGCCACCAGTTTGGCCCATTGCTGCGGCCACAGCTCGGGCATGCCTGCGCGCATGGCCAGCGTGCGAAAAACGCCGTCACCGTAGGCAAAGCCGCGATCATCGGCCGGAATGACTGCCGCCGGCGCA
>JBFKCU010000129.1:0-7620 GCA_041620115.1 Burkholderiales bacterium
CGATTTTGTACCGGTTGCATTGTTCGGTGATGGCGCTTACGTGCTGGTAGCGCATCCGGGCGCGGGCGTGGCGTCGAGCCGTGAACTGATCGCGCTGGCGAAGGCAAAACCGGGTCAGGTGACGTACGCGTCATCGAGTACCGGCAATCTGACCCATCTTGCCGCGGAGCTGTTCAACTCGCTGGCCGGCATCAAAATGCTGCATGTGCCGTACAAGGGCGGCAACCCGGCGATGGCGGATCTGCTGGCGGGCCGCGTCAACGTGTTTTTCTCCACCGTGGCAGTGGCACGGCCGCATCTGCAGTCGGGAAAAATCAGGGGGCTGGGCGTGACGACGGCGAAACGCACGCCGGCGCTGGCCGATATGCCGACGATCGCGGAATCGGGACTGCCGGGCTATGCGGTCAGTGGCTGGTACGGACTGGTGGCACCCAAAGGCACACCGAAGGCCACGATCGAACGCCTGCATGCAGTCATTCAGGAGGCATTGCGTCAGCCCGACATCAAGGAGCGCCTGCTCGGTGTCGGCGTCGAGGCCGCCGAGGCGTCAACGGCAGAATTCGGCAAACTCATCGACGGCGACATCGCAAAATGGAACAGGGTGGCAAAGCCGCTGAACATCAGCATGGACTGACACGGTGGCTGCAGTCGGCAAAAAACCCCGCCGCAGCGGGGTTTTTTGTTGGCCGCGTACCGGCGGTTACGCGGCTTTCTGCAGCGCGCGCAGCTGTTTGGCGATGAAGGCCTTGACCATTTCGTGCGAGCGATCCGCGTCCGGCCCCGGCGTCGCGGTCCATTCATGTTCGCATCCGGGGAAGATCTCGAGCTGGCATTCGCCGCCCGCGGCGCGGTAGGCTGCCGCGAATTTTTCCTGGATCACCGGAATCACGTTGTCGTCTTCGCCGCCCTGCATGATCAGCATCGGCGGCAGCGTGACCTTCTCCTTGCGCTCGAGGATCTCGTGCGGGTTGCCTTCGTGGATGCTGTCCGGCGTGCTGAAGAAGGTGTCGGATTTTTTCATCATTGCGGCGTTTTTCATTTTCTCGGCCTGCGCGCGGCGGGTCACCGGATTGCTGATCGGGGAACGCGTGGCGACGTAGGAGACGCTGCAGTCGAGGTTCGGTGCTTCCGGCAGCGGAATTTCGTTGTAGCGCGCGTCGCGCGGGCGCATGCCCAGCAGTTGCGCGACATGGCCGCCGCTGGAACTGCCGAGCAGGCCGAAGTGGGTCGGGTCGCCGTTGAGTTCCCTGGCTTTGTGCTTGAGCCAGCGCAGCGCATAGCTCGCGTCCTGCACGCAGGCCGGGTAGGGCGCTTCGTCGGAGAGCCGGAGGTCGGGTGATACCACCAGCATGCCGGAGGCGGCGACTGCGCGCGCCATCGGTTCGTTGGCGTAGCGGTCCTTGCGGCTCCACGCGCCGCCGTGCAGGTCGAGCAGCACCGGGAACGGCCCTTTACCCTGCGGCTGGTAGATGCGCGCGATCAGCGTGCGTTTGGCGGTCTTGCGGTATTCCACCTCCCAGACTTTGACGGCAAAGAGGTTGTCGGGGTTGTAGGCGAGGGTCATGGTGTCTCCATTGCAGAGCAGGTCACGGGATGCAATATGATAAGCCTTCTTGCCCCGTTGGCGGCACGCATTGCGCCAGTCAGAGTCCACATTTAATCCGGAGAACCAATATGCTTTGGGCCATATCCTGCGTCGACAATCCGAACACCGCCGCCATCCGCGACGCCGTACTGCAGCCGCATCGCGATTATCTCGGCAGCCAGAAGCACATCCTGGTGCTGGCCGGCGCGACCCAGAATGACGAGGGTACCGAAGCCATCGGCAGCCTGTTTATCGTCAACGTCAACAGCCGCGCCGAAGCGAAGAAATTTTCCGATGGCGATCCGTTCACGCAGAAGGGCGTGTTCAAGAGCATCACCATCACGCGCATGCGCCGCGGCCAGTGGAATCCCGGGGCGGCGGAAGGCGCCTGAGTATCCTGCGCGCGGATGGTGCGAGCAGCGGCGCATGGCTGCCGCGCCAATCGATGATATAAGAAATTGATTTTATTAACTAATTTGTTTAGCCGGGCGGCGTGATATGCGATTGCCATAAAGTTTTGCCAACCGCTCAGCGTGCGGGTATCGTTCCCCGGCAGTAGCGGGCAGCCGCCCGCCGACCAACGGGGGAGAACGGTAATGAGGCTGCTGAAATGCACTCTGGTTCTGGCTGCGCTGCTAGCTTCGGTCACTGCTGCGGCGCAGGAGTATCCGGTCAAACCGATACGCCTGATTGTGCCGTTTCCCGCGGGCGGCGCGGTGGACACGCTGGGCCGGGTCCTGGCGCCCCCGGTGTCGCGAGCGCTGGGCCAGAATCTGGTGATCGAAAACCGCACGGGCGCCAACACCGTGATCGGCACCGAACTGGTGGCACGCGCGCCGGCCGACGGTTACGCCATGCTGTTCATGGCGACCAGTTTCACCGTCAATCCGTTTGCGCACGCGAAGCTGCCCTACGATTCACTGCGCGATTTTCACGGCGTTACACGCCTGGTCTACAACCCGCTGATCTTCTGCACGCACCCATCGTTGCCGGTGAAGACCATGAAGGAACTGGTTGCGCTGGCGAAGGCGCGGCCGGGACAGCTGACCTGGGCGGTTTCGAGCATCATCGGCGGCGGACGCATTGCCGGGGAGTTGTTCAAGGACGTCGCGAAGATCGACATGATCAACGTGCCTTATGGCGGCGGCGCGCCGGCGACCACGGCCGTGCTGGGCGGCCACACCAGCATTCTCGTCGGCAACGTGCTCGATTGCAGCAATCACATACCCAGCGGGAGGCTGCGCGGCATTGCCGTGACATCGGCGCAGCGCGCTGAAATCCTGCCGCAGGTGCCGACGATCGCGGAAGCGGGGTGGCCCGGATTTGAATCGTTGAACTGGTTCGGCGCAGTAGTCCGTGCCGGCACGCCCAGGCCCGTGGTCGAGCGGCTGTCGGCGGAACTCGGCAAGGCCCTGCGTTCACCCGAAGCGGGGGCGACACTGGCCAAACAGGGCTTCTCCATCGGCGCGATGACGCCGGCGGAATTCGACGGCTATATCCGCAACGAGATGCAGCGTAACGAAGGCATCCTGAAAAAACTGAATCTGAAGCTGGATTGAAGCGGGTGTCGCAGCAGGGGCGCGGCCGCCTGCAGGCCGCGCCCCTCGTTCATTTCAGTTTGGCCAGCACTTCGAGCAGTTCGTCGTTGGGCATGACACCGCGCGGATCATTGGCATTGACGTAACGCACGATGCCCTGCCGGTCGATGATCACCCATGAGCGTTGCGCGCGCAGGTAGCCGGCGATGCGCTTGGCATCATTGGCGGCGCTGGGGTCATCGTTGAGCAGGCCGTAGGCCCGTGTCATCACGCGACGGGTGTCACTCAACAGCGGGAACCTGAGGCCCAGTTTGGTCGCGAACTCGGTATTCGCAGCATTGAAATCGACACTGACGCCCAGCACCTGGGCGTTGGCGGCCTCGAACTTGGGGAGATCAAGCTGGAAGGCCACGACTTCGTTCGTTCAGGTGTCGGTGAAGGCGCCGATGTAGAAGAACAGCACGACATTGGATTTGCCGAGGTAATCGGCCAGCGCCACCGGCTTGCCGGTGGAAGACGGCAGCGAGAATGCGGGCGCCTTGTCGCCGACTTTGACAGTCTGTGCCTGGACAGTGCCGGCAAACAGCGCCATGCCCCCCAGTAAACCGATTGCGACCCAGCGTTGCAGCAGCGACGACATGCGGGACATCAGACACCTCCGTTCGTGGGGAGAAATCATTTTCTGGCGAGCGCGCGTACATAGTTGCGCAGTACCGGACCGTCGAAGTCGACATGGCCGAGGCCGCGCGCGTTGATCATGCCCTTGTTGTCGACGATGACCGTGAACGGAACGCCACGCACGCCGAAATTGCGCGCCACATCCATATTCTGGTCGAGCAGTGCGGGCAGCGTATAGCCGCCCTTGTCGAACACCGGCCTCACCGCGCTGGCACCGGTGCCGTCGATGGAAATGGTGATGACGGCAATGCCGTCTTTTTTCAGGTCATCATGTGCCCGCTGCACGGCGGGCATGTCGCGTACGCAGGTACTTCACCAAGAGGCCCAGAAGCGGATGATGGTGACCTTGTTGCGCAGGTCGGCATCGCTGCCGTGGTTGCCATTGAGCGCAGGCAGCCGGAAGGCCGGCATGCGCACCGGGGGCGTCACCGGGGCGAGTGTGTCGGCGGCGGTGGCGAGTGCGGGAAATCCGATGTTCAGCAGAAATCCGGCAGCGAGCAGGGTGGTCAGCAGGCAGCGGTGTAAACGCATGAAATCTCCGGGTGCGGCAATCGGCCGCGGTGATCGCGGATGTGCGGGTGCAATGCCCCAAATTCTAGCGCGATTGGTGGCGCAATGGTCGCGGACGATAACGGTCACCGGAATTTGAAGCCGAGTCCGGCGTCGCCAGGGTGCGACGCCGGGTGCTGCAGGTTTAACGGTCCGGCTGCACGAACCTTACTGCGGTTCGATGCCGGCGTCCTTCGCCAGCTGGGCAAAGCGTTTCACATCGGCGCGGAACAATTTGCCCCACACTTCCGGCGCATCGCCGTTCGGCTCATACCCGTTGTCGACAAAATGGGCATTCACCTTCGGGTTCTGCAGCGCCTGGTGGATGGCCTGCTGGACCTTGCGTGCGATCGGCATCGGCAGTTTTGCCGGACCGAACACGCCATGCCAGCCGGCGTCGGAGACATAGCCTTTCACGGTCTCGCCCACCGTCGGAATTTCGGGCATGGAACTCAGCCGCTTCGCGCCGGTAAAGGCGATGGCGCGAACCCGTCCCGCCTTGTGATGCGGCACGCCGACGGAGCCTGCGGGGAAATGGACCTGCACTTCGCCACCGACGACGGCCGCCGCCGCCGGGCCGCCGCCTTTGTACGGCACATGCAGCATCTTGACCTTGGCCATGTGCGTCAGCAGCGCGCCGGCCAGATGCTGCCCGTTACCGACGCCGGCGGTGCTGTAACTGATCTGTTGTTTCTTCGCGAGTTCGATCAGTTCGGCAATGTTCTTTACCGGCAGTTTGGGATTGACCACGACGAGGTAGCCGAGGCCGGTGGCGACATTGGTGACCGGCGTGAAATCGCGGACGATATCGAAGGGCATTTCCTTGCGGATTGCCGGATTGACGGCAAAGGCGAAGGACGTGTTCAACAGTGTATAACCGTCGGGTGTTGCGTTCTTGACGGCATCGGAGCCGATGAGGCCGTTGGCGCCACCGCGGTTGTCGATGACAAAATTGGTGCCGATGATCGATTCCACTTCGCGGTAGAGCACGCGGGCGAACACGTCGACGTTGCCGCCGGCCGGGAACGGTACGATGAGCCGGATCGGCCGGCTGGGGTATTGCTGGGCAATGGCGTTGCCCGCCAGTGCGAGGGCGAGCAGACTGAGCGTGACGGAAACAAAACGGTGCATGATCTCTCCTCCGGTATTTTGGACGCGGGCGTCGGGTGCACGGGATTATTGGGATGTGCATCGCCGACAGCCCCATTTTAGAGTGCGGAGCGCCCCAGGGGAATGATTTTGTCGCGATCCGGCCGATCTGCGGCGCATTGCTCCGTAATGCGGAATGCTCCGGCGGTGGAATGGGATAATTTCCGCGTTTAACTTTTTGAAGAGGCATCGTCGTGGCGAAATTGAAAGTGCTGGTGACAGCGGCAACCGTTTCGGAGCTTGCGCAGAATCTGCTGCGCGAGGGCGGCACTGAACCGGTGTTCATGAACACGCCGATCAACGAAGACATGCTGATTGCTGCGCTGTCGCAGGGGGATGTCGCCGCCGTGCTGCTGCGCGGTTCACCGCCGTTCACCGAGCGGGTGTTTGCGGCGGCGCGCGGGCTGAAGATCGTCGCCAAGCACGGTGCCGGTGTTGATTCGGTCGACATCGCGGGCGCGACGAAGCACGGCATCGCCGTGATGGTGGCCGGCGGCGCCAATGCCGATGCGGTCGCCGAACATGCGCTGGCCCTGATGCTGAGCCTGGTGCGCGAGTTGCCGCAGTTTGACCGTAAGACGCGCGGTGGCGAATGGCGCAATCTGGATTATCTGGTACGTGATTTCCGTGCCCGCACAGTCGGCATCGTCGGTTATGGGCAGATTGGCGAGCGCACGGCGCGGCTGGCCCAGGCCTGCGGCGCGCACGTGGTGATCCACAGCCGCTCGAAAATCACGCCGCCTGCAGGGATGGATTACGAGCCGGATCTCGACCGCCTGCTGGCACGCGTCGATATCCTCAGCCTGCATTGTCCGCTCAGCGACAGGACCCGCGGCATGATCGGCGCGGCGCAACTCGCGCGGATGAAACCCGGTGCGCTGGTGATCAACACGGCGCGCGGCCCGGTCATCGACGAGCCCGCGCTGATCGATGCGTTATCGGGCGGCAGACTTGCGGGTGCGGGTCTGGACACGTTCGCCGCCGAGCCGGTCGATCCGGCCAATCCGCTGTTCGCCCTGCCCAATGTGCTGGTCACGCCGCATATTGCGGCGGCGACGACCGAAGCCGTGGCGCGCATGGGAACGATTGCCACCAATAACATCATCAGCTATCTGCGTGGCGAGGTCTACGACCGGCGCAATTGGCTCAATCCGGAGGTGCCTCGTGGCGCATGAGGCGGGAGGGGTGGTAATCGGCTAGTGCAAGAGTAGGGGCCGGTGTATTCAATGGCCGGCATCAGACAACAGCGCCGCGCGCCCATCGCGGCGTGCAATCCAAGAGGAAAAACATGAGTACGGACAAGATTATCGCCAGTCGCGAAGGCCCCATCGGCTTTCTCATATTCAACAATCCGGCGCGCCGCAACGCGGTGTCGCTCGAAATGTGGCAGCGGGCCGGCGAGGTGGTGGCGGAATTTGCCCGTGATGACGGCGTGCGGGTGATCGTGCTGTCCGGCGCGGGGGACAAGTCCTTTGTGTCGGGCGCGGATATTTCCAAGTTCGAGGATGAACGCGCGAATGCCGATGCGCAGGAAAAATATTCGAAAATTTCGTCCGGCATGCGCGCACAGCTGCGCGAGGTCGGCAAACCCACCATTGCGATGATCCGCGGGTATTGCATCGGCGGCGGCATGTCGCTGGCGCTGAGCTGCGACATGCGCATTTGTTCCGATGATGCGCAGTTCGGCATCCCGGCGGCACGGCTGGGCATAGGCTACGGCATCGAAGGCCTGAGCCGGCTGGTCGATCTGGTCGGCCCGTCAGCAGCGAAGGAATTCATCTATACCGCACGCCGCTACAAGGCCGACGAAGCGCTGCGCATGGGCATCGTCAACCAGGTGGTGCCGGCACAGGCGCTCGAGGCCACCGTGCGTGACATTGCGAAGGCCATTGCGGTCAATGCGCCGTTGTCGATCCTGACGGCAAAGCGCGTGGTGGATGAGCTGATGAAGGATCCGGCCCAACGCGATGTCGCGCTGTGCGAGCAGCTGGTGAAGGACTGCGGCGCGAGCGAGGATTTTGTCGAAGGGCGCCGCGCGTTCATGGAAAAACGCCAGCCCGTGTTCAAGGGACGTTGACCCCGGGGCGATGGAACCTGCACACTTACAATTTGTTACGGCCA
>JBFKCU010000130.1:0-7570 GCA_041620115.1 Burkholderiales bacterium
GACGGTGAATATCGCCCCGAGCTTGAGTGCGCCGTCGAGCGGATCCGCCTTTGCTTTGGCGATCGCTTTGACTTTGTCGGATTCCTCCAGCACGCGCTGCGCCTGTTCAACCACTTGCAATCCCGTCGGCGTGATCGTCACCTCGCCGGAATTGCGTTCGAACAGCTGCACGCCGAGTTCCTCCTCGAGTTTCTTTACGGCGACCGACAGCGTCGGCTGGCTGACAAAGCAGTTCTCGGCGGCGCGACCGAAGTGGCGTTCGCGTGCGACGGCGACGATATAACGCAGCTCAGTGAGTGTCATGATGGAGGAACTTTGTGAAAATGACGCGGTCGTATTAATAGAGGCGCTTAGTACGTTGGCATTTTTTGCGCATGTTGCAAGTGTTTTCTGCAATGTTGCGACTCATATCGGCGCCTCTCCTTTTTTTGTACTGCAGCTCAGCAATACACACAAATATTACAGGAGGATCATTAATGCGTATTTTCAACCGATTGATTCCCGCGCTGATCGGCGCTTTACTGGTGACCAGCGGCGCGGCGCTTGCCGAGTACCCCGAGCGTCCGATACGCGTAATCATTCCGTTCTCGCCCGGCGGCGGCACCGACATCACGTCGCGGCAATTCATGATCTGGCTGGAGCCGGAACTGGGAACGAATCTCGTGCTTGACAATCGTCCTGGTGCCGGTGGGACGCTGGGTGCGGAAGTGGCATCGACGCTGGAGCCTGATGGCTACAACATTCTGATCGCATCGGCTTCTTTTGCGACGGCACCGGCGATGTACACCAAGCTGAACTTTGATCCGGAGAAGGATTTCGACCCGGTCTATCTGCTGGCGCGCCAGCCGCACATGCTGGTGGTGCCGCCGACGCTAGGGGTGAAGGACTTGAAGGGTTTGATCGCAATGGCGAAGGCGCAGCCCGGGAAGTTCAACTATGCGTCGGCCGGTAACGGCTCCTCGATCCACCTCTCCACGGAACTGCTGAAGAAGGCAGCCGGCATCAATGTCGTCCATGTTCCGTATCGTGGCAGCGGTCCGGCGATCATCGACACTTCGGCTGGACGCGTGCAGATGCTGTTCGGGACCATGCCCTCGCTGGTGCCGCAGGTACGCAACGGCAAACTGAAGCCGCTGGGTGTCAGCAGCGAGAAGCGTGCGCCGGCAGTGCCCAATGTGCCGACGCTGATGGAGGCCGGTCTGCCGGGCTTCACTTACTACGCCTGGTACGGCATGTTTGCACCGAAGGGGACGCCGGCAGCGGCGATTAAGAAGCTGCACGATTCCCTGGCCAAGGTTTCTGCGGTGCCTGCGAACCAGAAGAAGCTGGAGGAACAGGGGCTGGAGCCGTGGATCGGGTCTTCCGAAGAGTTCAGGAAGTTCGTAGTCAGTGAAACCGCCCGCTGGAAAGAGGTGGTCACCGAGGCGAAAATTCCGAAATTGAAATAAGTTGATGATCCGGCAGCTTAATGCCGGAGTGGAAAGGGCGCTGTCAGGCGCCCTTTTTTTTGGCCGTGAACGACCGGGAACTTTGCAAGAAACCCGCAGTCCAGTTAAATGTGAGCATTGTGCGGCAGTCGCTGATCGCGGACGAAAGTTCGTGTAATCAACGCACTGCGCGGGATGCGAGCGAACGCATGTAGGGACTTCAGGGCGCCGCCAGGCGCCCTTTTTTTGTGCCGCTGGATTCGGCCGCCGTGGTTGTGCGTCGGTGTTGCAGTGCAACGGATCAGCGGCTGCCGGGTATGGCCCAGGCGTCTTCCTTGGAGACACCGGGTGGCGGCGTAAACAGGATCTGCGTTTCTCCCAGTAACTTTGCCGCGCCGCCCCAGGCATCCGCGGCAGCACGCTGATCTGCCTTTGCACGCGCGTCAACGGCCTCCGGGTCGCAAATCGCCCGCAATTTTTTCTCGAGGACCTGCACGGTGCCGGACTGGGTTGGCGCGAGATCCTGCGTTTCATCCGGATCCTGAGCCAGATCGAACAGTTGCGCCGGCATGCCGACGTGATAAATGAGTTTCATGGCCCCGTCACGCAGCACAAATGCACCGGCTTTCGAAGCCTGTGCATGATATTCGGCGAATGCGGTCCGCGGTGATTCAGTGCCGCCGATCGCCGGCCAGAGATCAATGCCCGGCAGGTCGCGGTCCGCGGCAGCAAGCTGCGCGCCGGCGCCGGCGACCAGTGTCGGAAAAAGATCAACGTGCGATGCAAACTGCTGCACCACGCGGTTCCGCGGCACGCCCGGTCCGGAAATCAGCAGCGGCACCTTGATCGCACCTTCGTACAGGTTTTTCTTGCCGAAAAGCCCCTGCGCGCCGAACAGCTCTCCGTGGTCGCTGGTGTAAGCGATGCGGGTGTTGCCGAGCAAGCCGAATTGTTCCGCCACTTGCAGGACTTCACCCATCTGCTCGTCGAGGTGCGTGATCAGGCCGAAGTACCCGGCTGCGATACGCCGCAAGGCAGACTCGTCGGTCATCACGCGCATGCCGTCCATGGTACGCAGGAATTCCATTGCCGGATGCTCGGGGCGTTCTCCTGGCCTGAACGCGGGCGGCAGCGGCATGCGGTTTTCGGGGTAAAGATCCCAGAAACGCTGTGGTACCGTGAACGGCGGATGCGCACTGATATAGGAGACATACAGCACCCACGGCTTGCCGGTGGCGCCGGCGTGCTGTTTCAGCCATTCCACCGCTTTCGCGGTGATCTTGCGGTCATAGTCCTGATAGTGGGTGGTGCCCACCGTGGAGCGTTCGATATAGAGCTTCCAGAAGCTGGCGTCGCCCTTGGGCGGTTCGGTGTCATAGCCGCGGAGCAGATTCTTGATCGCACCCTTGCCCTCGTGCAAATGCATGGGCAGGATTTCCTCGGTGAAACCGTTGTCGTCTTCGCTCGAGCGGTAGTGGAGCTTGCCCACGGCGGTCACGGTGTGGCCCTGTTCCCGCAACCGGTGGTGCCAGGTTGGAACGCGACCGTCGTAGGTCAGTGCGTTGTCCCAGTAACCAGTCTGGTGCGGATAACGGCCGGTGGCCAGGCTGGAACGCGACGGACAGCACAGCGGACTGGTGCAGTACGCATTCGCAAAGCGCACACCGCGCGCGGCGATGAGATCCATCGTCGGCGTCTTCACGAACGGATGGCCGTAACAGCCGGTAATGTGGCCGTTGTGGTTGTCCGATTGAAACAGGATCAGGTTGGCGGCTTGCGTCATGACAGCCTTAATCGAGCCGGATGCCGGCCTGTTTGCCGACATTGGCGATGCGCGCGCGTTCGGATTTTATGAACGCGACGAACGCGGCGGGGCTTTCCGGACTGGGTGTGGCGCCGTTCTTGTTCATCTGGGCGGCGACATCAGGTGAGTTGAGTGCGGTCATCATTTCCTGGTGCAGGCGCTGCGTGATTGCGACGGGTGTACCTTTTGTCACGGCGATTCCCCACCATTGCACGATTTCGTAGCCGGGTACGGTATCCGCCAGCGGCGGCAGTTCCGGCAGCAGGGGGTCCCGCTTGGCGCCGGTGGTTGCAAGCACCTTTACCCGTCCGGCGCGGTGGTGCGGCATCGCCACCAGCGGCGAGGTGATGATGAACTGGATCTGGCCGCCGATGATGTCCAGAAGCGCGGGCGCGGCACCCTTGTACGGAACATGCGTGGTATTGACACCTGCCAGAACATTGAGCATCGCGCCGGCAAGATGTGCCGGCGATGCATTGCCCGCCGAGCCGTAATTGAGGCTGCCTGGCTTGTCTTTGGCCAGCTTGACGAAATCAGCGGCGGAGTTGACACCCAGCCCGGCATTGATCGTCAACACATTCGCTACCCAGGCAATGCGCGATAAGGCGATGAAATCCCGATCGACGTCATAGGGCAGTTTGTTTTTCAGTGCAGGCAGGGAGGCGAAGGTTGTGGATGTGGCCAGGAGCAGGGTGTAACCGTCGGGCGCACTGTTCTTACCGATCTCGACGCCGATGATGCCGCTCGCGCCGGCGCGGTTGTCGACGATTACCTGCTGCTTGATTTGTTCCGACAGCTTGGTGCTGACGATGCGCGCGAGGATGTCCGGCGATCCGCCGGGCGGGCTGGGCACGAGGAAGCGGATCGGCTTGGTCGGGTAGGCCTGCGCATGGGCGCAAACGGCCGCGCCGCCGAGTACGATGCCGAATGCGAAAACAGCGGATCTTGTCAGCATGATGTCCTCCTGTGTTGTCGATTTCGTTCTTTTTATGATGTCGTTGTCACTCAATAATACGAGGCCTTGGCGCCCGGTGGCGGCGAGTAGCGGAAGGTGCCGCGCTTCAGAATCGCCTCTTCACCGCCGAACTTTTCGATCATCGCTTTCTGGTCGGCTTTGGCCTGCCGGTCCGCGGCTTCCGGATTGACCACCTTGCGCAGCGCCGCTACGCATTCGGCAATCACGGCCTTATGGGCCGGGTCGCGGCCGAGGTCCGTGCGCTCATGCGGATCCGTCTCCAGGTTGAACAGCATCGGCGGCAGCGTCGCGTAATGAATGTATTTCCATTTGCCATGGCGGATCATCGAGGCGCCGCACACGGCGCCGGCCGCGTGGTATTCGGACAGGATCGTGCGCGGCGGCACCTGACCCTGCGCAATACCGATCAGCGAATGTCCGGGGAGTTTTGCGTCGTCCGCATGTGCCTGCGCCCCGAGCGCGTCGATGAAGGTCGGGAATCCGTCGGCGAGCGTCACCGGGGTATCGCACACCTTGCCGGCAGGCACGTCCGGGCCGGAGAGGATCATCGGAATGCCGGCGGATTCCTCATACATGGTCGACTTGCCCCACATGCCGCGGGTGCCGAGATTGTCGCCATGGTCCGACGAATAGACCACGCGGGTGTTGTTCATCAAACCCGATTCTTCCAGCGTACGCAGTATTTTTCCGATGTTGTCATCGAGGAAAGAAGTCAGGCCAAAATACGCGGCGATCGCGCGGCGTACCATGGGCTCGTCGAATGCGTCGTCGTAACACAGGCACTTGCGCATCGCGTCGGTAAACGGATGCTGCGGCCGCTGGTCTTTTGCGTACATGTCGGGCCAGGGAACGGCATCTTCCGGATACATGTCGTAGAACTGGGGCGGCGCGATCAGCGGAAAGTGTGGCGATACGAAGCCGACGTACAGCGCCCACGGTTTGGCTTTGAGTGCGGGGGCCTTCTGTTTCAGCCATTTCACGGTTTCCGCGGCGATGTCGCGGTCGTATTTGGTGTATTCGGACTCGCCGCGCCCGGCTTCGGGGCCGAGATTGGCGGAGCCCGGCCGGCGCGGCAGTTCTTCGCGGATCAGGCCGAGCAGGTCACCGACGCCATTGACGATGTGCAGCGGCAGGATTTCCTCGTCGAAGCCGTTCCTCTTGGCGTCCGAATCCAGGTAATGCAGCTTGCCGATGGAGGTGACGTGGTGGCCCTGCGCCATCAGTCGATGACCCCAGGTAGGAATTTTTCCATCGTAGGCGATGGCGTTGTCCCAGTAGCGGATCTGGTGCACGTACTGCCCGGTGGCGAAAGAGGCGCGCGCCGGCACGCAGATCGGGCAGTTGGTGTAAGCCGATGTAAAGCGCGTGCCCCGCGCAGCCAGCGCATCGAGATTGGGCGTCTTGATCATCGGGTGCCCGTAGCAGCCGAGTACGCGCTTGTTGTGCTCGTCGGACATGATGAAAATCAGGTTGGTGGGTGCGCTCATGGTTTCCAGGGCTCCTCGCGGCGGTTGGGGTCGTGCCTACTTGTATTTTTTTGTGATCAGGTCGGCGACGCTGGCGCCGGCATCGATGTCAGCCTTGCGTCTGGTGTCGCCGGCATCGATTCTGCGCGCGGCTTCCAGCACCTGCGCGGCCTTGTCGTGGGGAACCACAGCAACGCCCGCGTCATCGGCACAGATGATGTCGCCGGGTCTGACCGCAATGCCGCAGATCTGTACGGTACCGTTGATTTCGACGGTTTGCATGCGCCACTTGCCGGTGATCGGCGTGAATCCCTTGCACCACACCGGCCAGTCCATGCTGCGGTACTGGTCCGGGTCGCGCACGGTGGCATCGACGACGGCGCCGATGAAGCCCTGGCGTTTGGCGATGGTTGCCGACTGGCCGCCCATGTTGGAGCAGCCCATCACGCCTTCGATTACCAATACGTCACCGGCTTCGGCGAGGTTGTGCGCCTCGGTCTCGCCCTGGCCGCTGGTCTTGTCCTGAGCCGCCTTGTGGCTCTGTGCGGCATGTGCGATGTTGCGCACGGTCAGTGCCGGACCGACGATGCGATTGCCGGTGTTGACCGGCGGCAGGATGTAGCCGGGAATCACCGCGACCAGACCCAGCTCGTCGCAGGCGTCGGACAGCGTGCCGGTCAGGTCGACCAGGCGACGCAGGCCGTCGAGAATTTCAGGGGCGACGCGCGGCAGTTCCAGCATGCGGATGGCTTCGCGCGGCAACTTGCCGAGGGTGGTCTTGGGCATGAGCAGGCTCCTGAAGGGGCTTCGATGTTACGGGCCGGGGTTACGCAGCGTCAACGGTATCGCGGAGCATCCACATTCCGAACTTTGGGGCCTTCGATCGTTGACCCTGCACCCACCGCCATATACATTCCTCAAACTTCAATACCGCGCTCAGAACGCCATGCCCCAAGCGACCAATCTTGTCATCCTGATGTCGGATGAGCACAATCCAAAAATCATGGGGGCGAGCGGGCATCCCGTGGTCAGGACGCCCAACCTCGATGCGCTGGCTGCGCGCGGCACCATGTTCACCTCGGCGTACACCACCAGTCCGGTATGCGTGCCGGCACGCGCGGCGTTTGCGGTGGGCAAGTATGTGCACCAGATTGGTTACTGGGACAATGCCGACGCTTACGAGGGCGCGATCCCGAGCTGGCACCATCGTTTGCGCGATGCCGGGCATTACACCGCGTCGATCGGGAAACTGCATTTCCGTGGTCAGGAAGGCGATGATTACGGGTTTAATGAAATGCAGATCGCGATGCAGATCATCGAGGGCAAGGGTGACCTGATGGGTCTGGTGCGCAAGGATCTGCCGGAGCGCGGGCTGTCATGGAAGATCGCTAAGCTCGCCGGACCCGGCGAGACGCCCTATACCTCGTACGATCGCGATATCACCACGCGCGCGCAGATCTGGCTGCGCGAAGAGGCACCCAAGCACACTGACAAGCCCTGGGTGTTGTTCGTGTCGCTGGTGTGCCCGCATTTTCCGCTGGTCGCGCCCGCAGAGTTCTATTATCAGTATTCAGCGGATAGCGTGAAGCTGCCCAAGCAATATGCGCCGGACGAGCGGCCCCGGCATCCCTACCTGCGCGACTATGCAGAGAGTTTCTGTTACGACAAGTATTTTGATTCCGAGAAGCTTTCAAAGGCCATACGCGCGTATTACGGTCTTGTGAGTTTTGTCGATGATAACGTGGGCAAGGTGTTGCGGGTGCTTGATGACACCGGGCTTGCCGCCAACACCCGCGTGCTCTACACCTCCGATCACGGCGATAATCTCGGCGCCCGTGGCTTATGGGGCAAGTCGACCATGTATGAGGAAGTCGCAGGCGTGCCGCTGATCATCGCC
>JBFKCU010000131.1:0-7520 GCA_041620115.1 Burkholderiales bacterium
GGCGACCTGGGCTGATCTTTTTCCGCTCATGGGGAAGGCATTCTTGGATGGCGTGCCGCTCGAGGTCGCGCAGTTCTGCTACTACCTGTGGCCGGTGATGGCCGGGCTTGCGGTCCTCGCCTGGATCATTCGCGGATTCATCGTCAAGATGGGTTGGGCTGACCGCATCGATGGCGGACTGAGCTGGGGATCGGCCGGCCTGCTCGGCATCTTCCTTCGCCCATGGTTCATCACAGGGCTGGCAATCTTTACCCTCGTTGTGGCCATCGTGGCGAGTTTCGCCGTGAAACCCGAACTCCTGCAGAACAAGCGATTTTCACTGAGCCACCTGGGGCAGGCATTTGTGCCGGGGCCCAAACCGCCGCCGCGGCGACCGGTCATCCCGTTTGCGCTGGCCGATGGTCGCGCATGGCCCAAGGTCGCCACAGAATTCCAGGAAGCGGGATCGCGCGCGGAGGAGTATGCGGGCCCGTACGCGCTCGAAATCGAGAATGGCGTTTACCAGGGCGGGGTGTACGCCAAGCTGTGCGACAGTGAAGCAATCGATTGCCCGCCGATCCGGACCATGTTCATTCCCAAGGGCGCGTCGCTTACCCTCAAGGATCTGGCCGGCAGCTCCTATCGGCTGCATTATCGGCTTGTTGATGATGAGAGCATGGTTGCGCGCAGCCGCAGATTCACCCTGCCCGGCAAGGAATCCTATTACAGCGCGCATTCCGGCGCCGGTGTGGTCCCGAAAGAGCCGACTGTTGGCCATGGGACATTTTTGCACGGCAACGACCATCAGGCCGCGCAGCTCAAGCTGGCGTTATCCTTAGTGTCTTTGGAGTTCAATCCGGTGAACGCCCTGTTCATGAGGATTCAACCCAAAGAGTTCTGAGTCTTATGGCGCGGCGCGACGGGCGCGCCTGATTCGGATCAACCGCCGAAGGTGTATCGGCTGCCGACGTTGGAATAGATCACCCGATCGGGCATCTTCTCGCGCAGCATATTGATGAAGCGTTCGCCGGTGCAGTGCATCGGCACGATCACGTCCGGATTGATGGCTTGCAGTTCCTGCAGCGTGTGCTGCAGGTAATCGGGTTGCGCGACGCCGAGATGGAAGCCGCCCATCACCGCATGCACCTTGTCGGTGTTGGCGGCCTTCATTGCGCTTTTCACCGTGTTGATGATGCCGGTGTGGCCGCACGATGAAATCACCACCAGGCCCTTGCCCTTAATGATGTAGCAGGTCGCGTGTTCATCGGGGTGGGTGTCCTTGACCAGCTTGCCCGCGCGCTCGGCTGCGGTGAAATGGTCGTCCACCACCAGCGAGCCTCCGGTGACTTCCTCGAAGGAACTGCGCTCGATGTAGCCCGAGGTGAAGGGACCCTCGAGGGCCTGCGGCTGCGGGCAGCACACCGGCAGCACTTTTTGCGCTTCGAGCGCCGCGCGGTCCAGCGTGCACCATTCCAGCGTCTCGCCGCCTTCCTTGACCCACTTGGTGCGGAAGATGGTCTCGCCGCCGACGTAGAGCGCGATGTCGTCGCGCATCTGCGCGCGATGCTGCTTCACGAAACCCTGCAGCCCGCCGAAATGGTCGAGGTGGCCGTGGCTGAGGATCAGGCCGTTGATCTTGCCCGGCTCGATGCCGAGCAGGTCGAAATTGCGGTTGATGATCTCCGGCGTGTAGCCGAAATCGAGCACGTACTGCGCTTTCGCGCCGTCCTTCTCCGACGCGAGGTGCAGCGACAGGCCCCACTCGCAGGCGAAGGTGCTCTCGGGCCGGCCGGTGATGCGGCCGACATGCTCGATCTTCACGTGCGGATGCGACATGCGTGGCAGGAAGCGCTCGTAGCGTGAATCGACGAGCACGCGCACCGTGAGCGCATCGACGACGGGGGGCTGAAACGAACGGATCATGGTCATGATGGTTTTCTCCCGGGCTGCTGCCCATGCGGCGGGCGCGCGTCTATCCTAGCATTCGCCGCATGGAGCATGAGCGTGGCCTGTTGCATGCGTCCGATTAATCAAAAGGCAGAATGGTGCGGGGCTACTCGGATACCCGGAACGAAGCGATCATCCGGTCGAAATCGGGCGCGTAGTTGAGCCAGTAATGAAAAACCGTTTCGGCATCGATCAGGAACCCGCGCCCGCTGGCCAGCGCAATCACCTTGCGTGATTTTCCGAATAGATTGCCGGTTCCGATGTGGTGCTCGATCGCGATTCCGGTCACGTCGTCTGCGAGCGCCACACGCCGGCGCGAGACCCGCCTGACGACGTTGACGCCTTTCATCTGCTGCTCCCACTGTTGAATGGCGGCATCGGCCACCTCATCGAGCGTCCTGCCGGCGACATTTGCAATCGCGTGTATGCCGAGAACCGCCTGCCCTTTGCTGAGCTTCACGTAGCGGTCGCTGTCATTGAGGTTCCAGTCCTCGGGGTATGACACCGACCAGCGGTGGCCCGCGTGCGTGTACGATTTTTCGGTGCCCGCGCCGGTCGCCGCGGCCCGAGCCGCGAGGCCACTTGCGGTGCCGGCGGACCCAGCTACCGATTTCGGTGCGTTGCGAATTGCAGCTGCCATGCGTCCGTCGTCGCGCAGCGCAGCGACAAACGTACCCAGGCATCGCTGCATGACCCCGGCGATGACGGTGGCACCGGGCCAGACATAGGTTCGGTCGGTGCAGCTGGTGCGGTAATCGATCGACGAGGTGGAATCGGTCGCACGCGCCGCGGGAATCTGCAGCGACACGGCCAGATTACCGATGACATCCCAGTAAAACGCGGTGGTGTCGGTGCGCACGTCGAATGCCACGACCGCGCCGCTGATCGGCGTGCCCACGGCGCGGTCGGTCAGCGTATGGCCCGCAGCCCGGAGCTCGGCGCGGAGGATCTGCCCGAGCAGGGTGGCCGGCCCGGGCTCGAACCGCACATCCGCCAGCGGCAACGCGAACGCCGCCGTCGTTCGGCCATCGCTGTCGAGGTTCTTGCGATCGTCATTGAAAGGCAGCGTGCGCAGGGTTGCCGGCGTAATTGCTGCCAGGGTGGTGCTGCCGGACGGCACATTGTGTGGCGGGAGGCTGACGGTTAGTACTCCCGGGGGCGTCCTGCGCGCGTTGTCGACCAAGTTGCCCGTCGCCGCAACGCCCATGGTGCCCGCGGGCGTTCCACAAGCCGAGACCACCAATACCGCGCCTGCAACAACGAGCGCACGTGCCGTGGCCACTACGGGTTTCATCGCGATGCCCTCGCTTCCCCGTTCACCGGATGAGCATTCTGCGACTGTTTTGAAAGGGCTGCAATCGGCTGCATGTTCTAGGCGTGCGGCCCCGGCGCAGAAAAAATCAGATAAAACAACGCGCTCCGTTCCATAATCCGGATAACCGGTTCGCGGGCCCCGCGTCTCGGTTATGATTTCCCTGCAGTCCAGCCCAAAAAAATTGAATGGAGGAGTAGACCATGCCGAGCTTTCCTTTGCGTGCCGCGCTCGTTTGCGCCGCGGCCCTGTCCGCACTTGTCGCGGGTCACGTAGCAGCGCAGCAATTTCCGACCAAGGTCCTGCGCGTCGTGAACCCGAACAACCCCGGCGGCAACAGCGATGTGCTGTTCCGGCTGCTCGCACCGAAGATGGGCGAGGTGCTCGGCCAGCAGCTGGTCATCGATTACCGGCCCGGCGCCGGCGGCAACATCGGCGCGGAGGCGGTGTCGCGTGCTGCACCGGACGGCTACACCACGCTGATCGCGGCGGCGAGCATCTTGATCAACCCGGCGATGCTGAAAACCGTGCCCTTCGACGTGGAGAAGGACTTCACGCCGCTCGGTGTCATCGTCGACATCCCGGCCGGGCTGGTGGTGCATCCGTCGCTGCCGGTGAAGAGCGTGAAAGACCTTGTCGCGCTCGCCAAGAAGCGACCCGGCGACCTCAATTACTCGAGTTCCGGCCGCGGCGCGCTGGGTCACCTCTCGGGTGAGCTGCTCAACGCCTCGACCGGCATCAAGACCGTGCACATTCCGTACAAGGGTGCGGGGCCGTCGATCGTCGACCTCGTTGCCGGCCATGTGCAGTTTTCATTCGTCAGCCTTCCGGCCGTCTCCGGCCACCTGCAAAGCGGGCGGCTACGCATGATCGCGCAGTGCGGCGATACGCGGTTTGTGTCCTTCCCGGACATCCCGACCATGGTCGAAGCGGGCGTGAAGGACTTTGTCGTTACCAGCCCGTTCAGCTACTTCGGGCCCGCGGGCATGCCGAAGCCGGTCGTCGAGAAACTCAACGGCGCGCTGCGCGCGGCGCTGACCGATGCGAAGAACAAACAGATCCTGATCGAGCGCGGCGCGCAGCCGATCGGCAACACGCCCGAGCAGCATGCAGCGCTGATCAAGTCCGAGATCGCGAAATGGAAAAGGGTCGCGAAGGCGGCAAAGCTCGAGCCGCAGTAAACAGCAACCGCCACCTGCTACAGGCGGTACGGGCATCAAAAAAGCGTGAGTGCATATGCACTCACGCTTTTTTTGGGATTCCGATCAGGGGCTCCCGTATCCTGTCCCGCAGCGGAAGATCTTCGGGCCGACAGTCCGTAGCGCACAGGCGCTAATCCGTTGATTCCGGCGGCATGATCACCACAGACGCGGCATTTGCCGGACTCGCCGCACGGAACTGTTCCAGCACGCGGCGTATACAATCGAGAAAAACCTCGGCATTGGTGCTCAGCGGTTGCCTTGACTGGTATACATAACCGAACAGGATCCAGCGTTCCGGTTCCAGCGGGCGCATCACGATGCCGCGCAGGTCGATCGCCTGTGCGCAGATGCGATCAAGCAGCGCGATTCCCGTCCCGTCGCGCACCAGCTGGCAGGCCATCAGCGACGACCGCGTTTCCACCGCGTATTGGGTGCGCACCCCGCCTGAACTGAAAAAATCATCCACCTGCTTGCGCCAACGCTGGCCCGGCCACAGGCCGAGCAAGGGTTCGGCGGCAAGATCCTGTGCGGTCAGCGAACGCTTCGCGGCGAGGCGGTGTTTCTCCGGCAATAGTGCTTCAACGCGGACACGGAACAGAGGCTTGTTCTCGATTTCCACCAGGGGATGCGATACCGGCAGCGAAATGACACCGAGGTCGTAGAGGCGCGTGCCGAGACTGCCCTCGATACCGAAACGTGACTGCATGTCCACCGACACGCGGATGTCGGGATGTTCCCGCAGAAACAATGCCAGTGCCGGTGACACCAGACCCTGTCCGATGCGCGGCGCAGTCACCAGCCGCAATTGATCCTGTTCGCGTGAACGGATGCTCGCGGCGATGCGGGGGATCTCTTCGAATCCGGCAAGCAGATGCTCGGCTTCGCGATAAAAGATCTCGCCCTGTCGCGTGAGTGTGAGGCGTCGACGCGTACGGTGAAACAGCTGCAGCCGGGTTTCCGCTTCGAGCAATGCGATCAGCCGGCTCGCCGCCGATGTGCTGAGACTCATGTTTTCGGCGGCCGCTGACAGAGAGCCCGTGGTCACGACCAGCCGGAACAAGCGAAGCGCCCGAATATTCACAACATGGCCACCTTGTCTTGTAATCCATTGATTATAAACATTCTTACTCAATCGTTTCCAAAAAACGGGAATTAACGTTCAATAATTCTAATTTTGTGCAACATTGATCTGGCTAGAATCACTTAAAAGCACATCAACCTGCGGCTGGCACCGTTTTGCGCCGGCCGCAAAACAGAGCCGAGGAGGGCCTCAGATGAATAAAGCGTCGATAGCACCAACCTGCATCCTATTGGGCCTGCTGGTGTCGGCCGCAGTCCCGGCCATTGCCCAGTCCGATTTTCCCAATCGTCCGGTCCGCCTGATTGTGCCGTTTGCAACCGGCAGCGCGACTGATTCTTCGGCGCGCATTTTCGGCGCACAACTGGCCCAGCAGTTCGGGCAGCAGATCATTTACGACAACCGCGCGGGCGCCGGCGGTGCCATCGGCATGCAGGCGCTGGTGAAAGCTGCGCCTGACGGCTACACCATCGCCTATGCGGGTGCCGGTCCTCTCGCGATCAACCGCAGCATCACCCCCAATCTGCCGTATGACGTCGAAAAAGAAGTGCAGGCCATTTCGCAGGCCATCAGCTCACCGCTGTTGCTGGCGATCACGCCGACGTTGCCGGTCAAAAATGTCAAGGAACTGATTGCGCTGGCGAGGGCTAAGCCCGGGCAACTGGCCAATGGTTCGGCGGGTACCGGCACGGTCGGCCATCTTGCCGGCGAGTATTTCAAGACCTTGACCAAGACCGACATTCTGCATGTGCCCTACAAGGGCGGCTCGCAGGCTGCCACTGATGCCATGTCCGGATTCGTGCAGATCCTGTTCGATCCCACCAGCAGCGCAGCGCCCCACGTGCGCTCCGGCCGTCTGCGCGGCCTGGCGGTGACCGGTCCGAAACGCATCAATGCCTTTCCCGATCTCCCCACGGTCGCCGAGGCTGGCGTACCGGGTTACGAGGTCACCACCTGGGGCGGCATCATCGGACCCGTGGGCATTCCCAAGCCCATCGTCGACAAACTGAGTGAGGAAGTGCAGAAAGCCGCGAAATCCAAACTGGTTGTCGATCGCTACACACCGCTGGGTTCCGACCCGGTGGGCACTACGCCCGAGCAGTTCACGGCTTTCATCCGCAGCGAATACCTGAAATGGGCGGAAGTCATCAAGCGGGCGGTACCCAAAGAGTAACAGGGCAGGCCCGAGGCGGGCGGCATGCTGATGCTGCCCGCCACAGCTGCAATCGCATCCCCGATGGACACACTCGCCGCCAAGCCCGATCCCGCCGACATCCGCGCATTGTTCTCGCGCCGCAGCCTCTGGCAGTCGTGGCTGGACGTCGAGGCCACACTGGCCGAAGTGCAGGGCGAACTCGGCATCATTCCGCCTGCGGCCGCTGCGGAAATCCGCAGCAAGGCCAATTTTGTCGCCATTAACGAAGAGGCGCTTGCCGCCGACATCGAACGCACCCGTGCGCCCATCCTGTCGCTGGCCCATGCGCTGGGTGAAGCCTGCACGGCGGGAGCCGGCGGCTATGTCCACTGGGGCGCCACCACGCAGAACGTGCTGCAGACCGGGCGCACGTTGCTGATGCGGCGCGCGCACGACGCCTTCATGGCCCGTTTCGGTGACTTGCTGGACAGGTTCGCGGCGCTCGCCGACAGCAGTGCCGACATGCTCGCCGTCGGTCGCAGCAATCACCGGCACGCGCTGCCGATCACCTTCGGCTTCAAGGTCGCAGGCTGGATCGAGGAACTGCTGCGCCATCGCGACCGGCTGGTGGCGGCTGAACCGCGGGTGTTCCTCTCGCTGTGGGGCGGCGCGATGGGCGCGATGCATGCCTTCGGCGAACACGGGCCCGAGATCAACCGCCGGCTGTCGCGGCGTTTGAGGCTGTACCCGATGGCCGTGCCCACGCGTGCCGGCACTGATCATGTCGCTGAGTACGTTCTGCTGCTGGCGCTGTTCAGCGCGACCTGCTCCAAGATCGCGCGCGAGTTTTATGCGTTGATGGCTGAC
>JBFKCU010000132.1:0-7477 GCA_041620115.1 Burkholderiales bacterium
CGCGCCAGCGTGGTCTTGCCCGAGCCGATCGGGCCCTCGACGACGATGTAGCGGTATTTGTCGGCGAGCTTCATGCTGACGGTCCCGATGTGTCGGCGAGCTTCATGCCGACGGTCCCCGTTCTTTCGGCGGGTTTCATGCCGTGATCCGCTGCAATTGTGCCACGCTGGCGGCATCCACCCGCGCAGCAAGATCGCGCACACGCCCGTGGCCGGGCACCATGGCGTCCGGCGCCACTTCCGCCAGCGGCACCATGACAAAAGCGCGCTCGAGCATCCGCGCGTGGGGAATGGTCAGCCCGGGCTCATTCAGAACCACATCGCCATAAAGCACGATATCCAGATCCAGCGTCCGCGGTGCATTGGGAAACTCGCGCACCCGCCCGTGCGTCCGCTCGATTGCCAGCAACGCATCGAGCAGGGCCTGCGGCGCGATTGACGTGGCAATCACCGCCACGGCGTTGATGAAATCCGGCTGATCCGTATAACCCACGGGCGCGCTGCGGTACAACGACGAGCGGGCAACGAGGCGGGTGCCGGGAAGCGCAGCCAGCGCGGCAAAGCCGGCGCCGACCTGCTGCACGGGGTCACCGATGTTTGCCCCGAGCGCCACGCAGGCCGTATGCGTTTGCGCGACCAATTCGGTCAGTCCGCACTCGGCGCGGGCGTACCGCCGGACTTGCGGCGACGGCGCTTGCGGCGCTTTTTCGCCGGCCCGCTGTCCGCCACCAGCATCGCTGCGCGCGCATCGGCATCGGCGTCCTGAAAACGCGTCCACCACTCACCCAGCGCCACATCCATCTCGCCGCTTTCACAGCGCAGCAGCAGGAAATCGTACGCGGCGCGAAATCGCGGGTGCTCGAGCAAACGGAACGGCCGCTGCCCCGCACGCTGTTCGAAGCGCGGCTGCATGGCCCACAGGTCTTTCATGTCGGATGTAAAGCGGCGCGGAATCGCCAGTTGCTCGGTCTGCTTGTCGAGCACCTGATCCATGGCCTCGTACAGCGCCGGGACGGGCGGCACGTTGCGTGCCTCGATCTTTTTCCAGGCGGCCAGCACTTCATGCCAGCTCAATGCCGCGAACAGGAATGCGGGGGAAATCGGCTTGCCGGCGAGTATGCGTGCATCGGTGTTGCGCAGCGCCAGCATCACGAAGCGCTCGCCCAGCGGCTGCTCGAGGATCACGTCCAGCAGCGGCAGCACGCCGTGGTGCAGGCCTTCCTTGCGCAGCCGCTTCACACACTCCACGGCATGCCCGGACAGCAGCAGCTTGAGCATTTCGTCGAACAGCCGCGACGGCGGCACATTGGTCAGCAGTTCCGCCAGCGCCCGGATCGGCTTGCGTGTCGCCGCATCGATCTCCAGATTGCAGGCCGCCGCAAACCGCACTGCGCGCAGCATGCGCACCGGGTCTTCGCGATACCGTAGCACCGGTTCGCCGATCATGCGCAGGCGGCGGCTTTTCAGGTCAGCCACACCGCCGTGGTAATCCCACACCTCCTCTTTCGCCGGATCGTAGAACAGCGCATTGATCGTGAAATCACGCCGGGTGGCATCCTGCGACTGGTCGCCCCAGACATTGTCGCGCAGCAAACGGCCGTGCTCGTCTTCGACGCGGGTATGCTGGGCCGCGATCGCGCCCTTGCCGCTCACCTTGCCGGTCACCTTTTCAGTGTCGGTCGCCGGGCCGCGGAAAGTGGACACCTCGACCATGTCGCGGCCGCACAGCACGTGCACGATCTTGAAGCGCCGGCCGATCACGCGCGAGCGCCGGAACAGCCCGCGCACTTCCTCGGGTGTCGCATCGGTGGCCACGTCGAAATCCTTGGGATCACGCCCGAGGATCAGATCGCGTACCGCGCCACCGACGACAAACGCCTTGTAACCCGCCTCCTGCAGCGTGTCGCAGGTGCGCAGCGCGCAGCTGCCGATGCGTTCCCGGGAAATCCCATGGTCACGCACCGCGATAATCCGCGGTTTTGCCGGCTTGAACATGCGGCCCGAAAACACACGGCCGAAAAACTTGGTGATCATGCGGAAATTTCAGTCAGCGCTTCGTGGAAGCAATGCCGTAACAAAAAGGGAGAAAATCCGTGCGCTGCAGCAGGAGAAAACGGCGCGATTATACATGCCCGGACATGGCGCAAATAAAGCCGTGGCAGGGCGCTCAGCCGAGGCTGATGACCGGCCAGCCGTGCGCCTCGGCATGCGCGCGCAGCGGGGCATCCGGATCCACCGCGACCGGGTGACTGACCCGTTCCAGCAACGGAAGATCGTTACGGGAGTCACTGTAAAATGTTGATTTAATTACATTTTTCAGGCTTTCGCCGCGTTCGGCCAGCCACGCTTCCAGCCGCTCGACCTTACCCATCTGAAAACAGGGTATGCCGTGTACGCCACCGGTGAACTCGCCGTCACGCGCCTCGGGCTCGGTCGCGATCAGATGTTCGATGCCGAAGGCGCGCACGATCGGCGCGGTGACGAAACTGTTGGTCGCCGTAATCACCACCCGCACCTCACCGCGGTGACGCTCGACCAGCGCCCGCGCCGAATCGCGCATCATCGGCGCAATACGTTCCGTCATGAACTGCGCGTGCCAGGCATCGAGCTCACGGCGGGAATGGCGCGACAGCGGCTTCAACTGGAAATCGAGAAACTCGCGGATGTCGAGCGTGCCCGCCTTGTACTGATCAAAAAACGTCTGATTGCGCGCTTCATAAACTTCGCGATCGAGCACGCCGCGGTCGATCAGGAACTGCGCCCATTCAAAATCGCTGTCGCCGGCGAGCAGCGTATTGTCGAGGTCAAACAAAGCCAGAATCATGGTGTTTCCCGTTACGGTATCTTTTTCAGTTGCCGGGCAGTGCCGACTGCAGCAATTCGCGCGCCAGCGGCACGGTAACGGCGCGCTTGCGTTCCAGCGACATCCGGTCCAGCCCGTCCACCAGCGCAAACAGCGTGTGCAGGTCGCGCGGTGCATGAGCCAGCAGGTAATCCGCCACCGCCCGGGGCAGTTCAAACCCGCGCGCCGCGGCGTGATCCAGCAACGCCGCCAGGCGGTCTGCTTCACGCAATACGTGCATTTCGTAGACCAGCCCTGACGCCAGCCGCGTCTGCAGATCAGCGCGCAGCGGCAGCCGTGCCGGCGGCACGTCTGCGGAAACCAGCAGGACGCCAGATGACTCTTTTAACTTGTTGAATATATTGAATAATTTTATTTGCTCTGGAGCGCCCAGGCGCTGCACGTCGTCAACGCCGACGGCGTCACCGGCCGCAACCGCATCGAGCGCATCGGCCGCATCGGCCGCGCCGCAGAACCGTGCCGGCCGGCCGGCCTGATCCAGCGCCTGCATCACCGCACGCAGCAGGTGGGTGCGGCCGCTGCCGCGCGCTCCCCAGAGGTAAAAGAAACCTTCGCGGCTCTCGCCCCGCACCAGCGCGCGCAGCGCCGCGACCACTTCCGCATTGCCGCCGACGATAAAGTTGTCCAGCGTCGGTGCAGGCGGCGACGCGAGATCCAGCGCAATCTGTTTCATGTGCCGGATTTCATTCCCGGTACATGCTGCTCGCCAGGTAATCCCGACGCAGATGACGCGCCCACACCAGCAAGGCGGCGCTGACCGGCAGCGCCAGCAGCACGCCGAAAAATCCGAACAGGCTGCCGAACGCCAGCAACGCAAATATCACCGCCACCGGATGCAGGCCGATGCGTTCACCCACCAGAGAGGGCACGAGCACATAACCTTCGAGCAGGTTGCCGGCGATGAACACCGCCCATACCCAGCCCAGCTGCGTGACTTCCTGGAACTGCAGCAGGCCGGTCATGGTGGCGAGCACCACGCCGGTGATCACGCCGAGATACGGTACGAATGTGACCAGGCCGGCAAACATGCCCACCGACAGCGCGTAATCCAGTCCGGCCAGCCACAGTCCAATGGTGTAGAAGACACCCATGCACAGCATGACCAGCAGCTGCCCGCGCAGAAACTGGCCCAGCACCGCGTCCACTTCGCCGGCGATGGTCTTCACCTCGTCATGCCAGCGCCGCGGCACCAGCCGGTCTATGCCCTGCACGATGTCGTTCCAGTCGCGCAGGAAATAAAACAGCACCACCGGGACCAGCACCAGCGTCACCAGAAAGCCGATCACGGCAAGTCCGCCGGTCTTCAGCGACGGCAGCAGTTGCACGGCGTAATCGCGAATCTCCGCCATGTGCTCGACAAACCAGTCGCGCATCATTGCCGTCTCCAGCTGCACGCCGAGCCACTGCTCCAGCTGCGGCGCCACCACTGTTTTCACCCAGTCGACAGCAACCGGCGCCTGATCGGCAATGGCGCGCACCTGCCGGATCAGCAACGGCAGCAGCACCAGCAGCAGCACGACGAACGCCGTTGCCAGCAGCACCAGCACCAGCGTGACCGCCAATGTGCGCGGCACGCGGCGCCGCGTCATGTAGCCGACCATCGGATCGCAGATGTAGGCGAGGATCGCCGCGAACAGAAACGGCGTCAGTATCGGGCTGAGCAGATACACGGCAGCGACGACAACTGCCGCCACGGCCAGCCAGCGCCACAGTCGTTGCTGATCGCGACTCGGGGTATCCATTTAAGATAAAATTCGCATCGGTCGAACGATTAACCGAGCGCCTTGTTGAACGATTGCATATTTTAGCAGGGCGCCGGCTTGCGGCCCGCAGGAAAACCGCCGATCACCATCCAAATTCCGCAGGAACTCACTTGAAACGCAAACCCACACCACGCAAGGCACTGACCTATCGCGATGCCGGCGTCGACATCGATGCCGGCGACGCCCTCGTCGACCGCATCAAGCCGCATGCCAAGCGCACCATGCGCCCCGGCGTCATGGCGGGCATCGGCGGCTTCGGCGCACTGTTCGCCGTGCCGCGCGGTTACCGCGAACCGGTGCTGGTCTCGGGGACCGACGGCGTCGGCACCAAACTCAAGCTCGCGTTCGAATGGCAGCGTCATGACACCATCGGCATCGACCTGGTCGCCATGAGCGTCAACGACATCCTGACGCTGGGCGCCGAGCCGCTGTTCTTCCTCGACTATTACGCCTGCGGCAAACTCGACGTGGCCGCAGCCACCGATGTGGTCAAGGGCATCGCCGCCGGATGCGAAATGGCGGGCTGCGCGCTGATCGGCGGCGAGACCGCGGAAATGCCCGGCATGTATCCGGCGGGCGAATACGACCTCGCCGGGTTTGCCGTCGGCGTCGTCGAGAAAAAGCGCATCATCAACGGGCGCAGCATCCGCGCCGGTGACGTCATCCTCGGCCTCGGCAGCAACGGCGCGCACTCCAACGGTTATTCGCTGATCCGCAAGATCATCGCCCGTCGCGGCACCAGGCTGTCGGCGAAACTGGGCGGTCGCGCGTTAAAGGACCTGATCCTCGCACCGACCCGCATCTACGTGAAACCGGTGCTGCAACTGTTCAAACGGCTAACGGTCAAAGGACTGGCGCATATCACCGGCGGCGGGCTGGTGGACAACATACCGCGCGTGCTGGCCCCGGGGCTCACCGCGGAAATCCGCCGCGACGCCTGGCCGCTGCCGCCGCTGTTCCAGTGGCTGCAGCAACAGGGCAATGTCGCCGACGATGAAATGCACCGCGTGTTCAACTGCGGCATCGGCATGGTGGTGATCGTGGATCCGCGCGACGCCGCCCGCGCGCAGGCGCTGCTCACCCGCGCCGGCGAACGGGTCTGGAATATCGGCACGGTGCGCCGGCGGCGGCGCGGCGAAGCACAGACCATCGTCATTTAGGCACTGCAAAGGAATTATCCTGAAGCGCATCGCGATACTGATCTCCGGGCGCGGCAGCAACATGGAGGCCCTGCTGAAAGCGGGGCTGCCGGCGCAGATCTGCGCCGTCATCAGCAATGATCCGGCGGCACAGGGCCTGCAGACGGCACAGCAACACGGCGTGGCCACCGCCGTCGTCGACCATCGCCGCCATGCGCGGCGCGAAGATTTCGATGCGGCGCTGGCGCAGGCGATCGATGCGCACAACCCCGATCTGGTGGTGCTCGCAGGCTTCATGCGCATCCTGACCGCCGGTTTTGTCGAGCGCTATCGCGGGCGGCTGATCAACATCCACCCTTCCCTGCTGCCCGCCTTCCCGGGACTGCACACCCATCGCCAGGCGCTGGCCGCCGGCGTGCGCATCCACGGCTGCACGGTGCATTTCGTCACGCCGCAACTTGACCACGGCCCGATCATCAATCAGGCCGCAGTTGCGGTGATCGCCGGCGACGACGAGCGCACCCTCGCTGCACGGGTGCTGGCGCAGGAACATCGCATTTATCCGCAGGCCATACGCTGGCTGTGCGAGGATCGCGTCGAGCTCACCACTGACGGGCGCGTGCGCATCACCGGCGCCCGCGCAGGCGGAGCCGGCCTGGTCTCGCCGGAAGTCGATGATTAGCCGATTTTCCCGTGCGCTCCTGGTTGCCGGAGCGCTGGCGCTGCCCGCCGCCGTCGCAGCAGCAGCACCGCTGACGGTGCAGGCGCAGTACAACCTGTCGCTGAACGGCGCCCACATCGCGGTGATGCACGAATCCTTTGAGGTGCTCGAGGGCCGCTATCAGGCGGTCAGTGAAACCCATGCAATCGGCCTGTTCGCGCTGTTCCAGCGCCGGCCGGGACGCGTCACCAGCGCGGGCACGGTCGGCCCCAACGGACTGCGCCCGCAGTCCTTTGACGGCACCCGCGGCAACCGGGACGCACGACGCGTGCATGCGGAGTTCGACTGGGCGGCGCTGACGCTGACACTGTCGCACGACGACCGCACCGACATTGTCGCTCTGCCGGCGGGCACGCAGGACCGGCTGTCGGTGATGTATCAGTTCCTGTTCCTCGAGCCGGCGAAACTGAACCCGCTCGCCTTCCCGATGACCAATGGTCGCAAGCTGGACCATTACCGCTACGTCATCGGCCCGGACACGTCCATCGACACGCCGCTCGGACGCCAGGAGGTGGTGCATCTGGTCAAGCAGCACGCCCCGGGCGAGACAGCCACCGAGATCTGGCTCGCGCGCGAGCATCGGTTGATGCCGGTGAAGATGCGCGTGGTCGAAGATGACGGCGGTCGCTACGAACAGGTTATCACGCACCTCGTGATCGACAGGAAACAACAAACCATGAGCAAGCCGTGAGCGCGCGCGCGTCATCGACACGTCTGCTGGCGGCGGTACTGCTGTCGGTGGCCGCGCATGCGGCGTTGCTCGCCGGTTCATGGCTCACGCTGCCGGCAACGCCCCCTGAGCCGGAGCCACTGACCGTACGTCTGCAGCCGCTGCCGCCACCGCCCGCACCACCGGCGCCTCCGGTGGTGCGGCAGCGGCCACCGGCCGAAACGCCGCGGCGCGTCGCGATCGCGCCACGTCCGGCGGCGCCCGCCCCGGTCCCGGTAACAGCGCCGGTGTTTGCCGAACCCCCGGCACCGCCGGCGGTGGC
>JBFKCU010000133.1:0-7439 GCA_041620115.1 Burkholderiales bacterium
CACCGTCGCGCGGTGAAGGTCTGGGACCGGCGCGAATACCGCAACCTCGACGACACGGTGGAGCTCGGGACCCGCAACATCAAGCTGGCGCTGCGCCGGCTGCGCGAGTTCGCCCGCGAGGGCGCGCACCAGGAGCTCGTCCTGGACGACACCATCCGCGCCACGGCACGCAACGCCGGCTGGCTGGATCTCAAAATGGTGCCGGAGCGGCACAACGCGGTGAAGGTGCTGCTGTTCCTCGACATCGGCGGCTCCATGGATGACCACATCCGCGTGTGCGAGCAGTTGTTTTCGGCGACGCGCACCGAGTTCAAGCACCTGGAGTATTTCTATTTCCACAATTTTCTGTATGAGCGCGTGTGGAAGGACAATCGCCGTCGCGCCACCGAGCGCATGGCCACCTGGGACGTGCTGCACAAGTATCCGCACGACTACAAGGTGATTTTCGTCGGCGACGCGACCATGAGCCCGTACGAGATCACCTATCCCGGCGGCAGCGTCGAGCACAGCAATGAAGAGTCGGGCGCCGTTTGGCTGCAGCGCACGCTGCAGGTTTATTCGCAGGCGATCTGGCTCAATCCGCAGCCCGAGGCGGTGTGGAATTACCATGAATCGATCGCCATCACCCGCGAGCTGATGGGCGATCGCATGTTTCCGCTGACCATCGACGGTCTTGATCGCGGCATGCGGCTTTTGAGCCGCGCGCACTGAATTGCCCGCTGGCATGGATATCATTGCCGTTTCAACGCCGGGTACCGAACTCGATGCCGTGCGCGACCTGTTCATGGAATACGCGGGCTCGTTGAATTTCAATTTGTGTTTTCAGGATTTCGACACCGAGATCGAGGGCCTGCCCGGTGCCTACGCGCCGCCGGCGGGGATATTGCTGCTGGCGCGGGTCGGTGGCGAGATCGCCGGTTGTGTCGGCGTGCGGCCGCTGGATGCCGAGCGGTGCGAGATGAAGCGGCTCTATGTGCGCGGGCAGTTTCGCGGCACCGGGCTGGGGCGGGCGCTGGCGGAGCAGGCCATTGCATTTTCCCGTGGCGCGGGTTATGCGCGCATGGCGCTGGATACGCTGCCGCAGATGATGGCGGCGACGCGCTTGTATCGCGAACTGGGGTTTGCGCGCTGTGCGCCGTATTACGACAACACGCCGATCAACAGCACCTGCCTGGAACTGTCACTGTGACGCCGGGATTTTTTCTGCCAGTTTCGCGTTGAAGCGTTGTGCGTCGATGATGACGCGTTCGTGTGTGCCCGCGGTAATCCGGTCCACGCCGTCGTGTGCGCTGACCGAGAAGAACAGCCGGCGGCCCTCGATGCGGTCGAGCCGCACGTCCACCGTGACGGTCAGTCCCGGTGGCGTTGCCGCCAGGTGCGAAAAATTCACCAGCGTGCCCAGCGACTGTTCGTGCGGCCAGTCGAGATGCGGCCGGATGGCGTCGATGCACGCCCATTCCATCAGCCCGACCATGTAACCGGTGGCGAACACCTGCGGCATCTGCTGGAAGTCTGCCGCTTCCGGATACAGTTGCGGCACCGTTTTGGTCGGCGGGATCGTGAATCTGAACTGGTGGGTGAGGCCGGGTTGCAGGGAGTTTTTCATGGCGGTCCGGATCGCGGTCTATGATTGGTGGATGGTTGTGGCGTTACCCTAGAATCAACGCATTAACGTAAACCGGAATACCCATGGCCCACGCTCGCGTCGATCCCGCAAGGCTTCTGGATTTTGCCACGGCCGTCTATGCCGCGCAGGGTGTGCCCGAAGCCGATGCGCGGCTGATCGCCGACACGCTGGTGCAGGCTGACCTGTGGGGCCATCAATCCCACGGCGTGCTGCGACTCGGCTGGTATCTGGACCGTCTGCGCAACAAGGTCATGCATCCGGTGACGCAGCCGGAATTCGTCGTCGATGCCGGCGGGCTGGCGGTGATCGACGGCGACGACGGTATCGGCCATGTGCTGACCCGACTGGCGACGGAAGAGGCCATCCGGCGCGCGAAGCAGCATGGCATCGCCGCGGTCGGCGTGCGCATGTCCAACCATTTCGGCACCTGCATGTATTACACGCTGATGGGCGCACGCGCCGGCTGCGTGACGATGCTGACGTCGAACGGCGGGCCGGCGATGGCGCCCTGGGGCGGGCGCAAGAAAATCGTCGGCACCAATCCCTGGTCGATTGCGGCGCCCGCCGGACGCCATGCGCCGTTCGTGGTGGACATGGCCAACACCGGGGTTGCGCGCGGCAAGATCTATCTTGCGCGCAACCAGCGCCAGCCCATACCCGAAGGCTGGGCGATCACCGCCGATGGTGCGCCCACCACCGATCCGCAGGCCGCCATCGACGGCATCATCCTGCCCATGGCGGGGCACAAGGGTTACGCGATTGCGGCCATGGTCGACATGATGTCCGGCGTGTTGACCGGCAGCGGTTTCCTGTCTGCGGTGCACAGTCCTTACAAGACGGCGGAGAAAAGCAATTGTGGCCATTTCATCATGGCGATCGACATCGAGGCGATGCAGCCGCTCGCTGAATTCAACGCGCGCATGGAGCAGTTCGTCGCCGAAATCAAATCCGTGCCGCTGGCACAGGGTTTTGACGAGGTGTTCTACCCGGGGGAGATGGAAGCGCGCAGCGATGCACGCAATCGCGCCGACGGCATCCAGTATCCGGATGACACCATCGCCGACCTGAAGCGCATTGCCGCCGAAACCGGACTGCAGGCGCTGCTACCGGGCGATTAGGTCCGGCTGCATGCACTGTGCCGCCTCCCACGCCAGCATCGTGGCCTTGCGCTCAACGCCCCAGCGGTAACCGGCGAGGGCGCCCGCTTGCGTGCGCAACCACGCGATGGCGCGGGCGACGCGCCGGTACTCGCGGTTCGCCGCCGCTGTCGTCAGGTATTGCCGGCGTTCGTGGCTGTCCATGCCTCGCAGGATAGGCCTGATCCGGCAGGCAGGCCACCCGATTCCTGCTAATTGTGTGGCGCGACATCCGCGACGGACGGGGTGTACGCGATCCAGCGGTTGGCACCGCTTTTCTTGGCCTGGTACATCGCCGTATCGGCGAGATTGATCAGTTCAGCGGCATCGCGCGCCTGGTCCGGAAACAGCGCGATGCCGATACTGACCGAGAGTCCGAATTCGTGATCTTTGAACCTGATGCGAACCGCGGTAATCGTGCTGATCAGCCGCTCCGCCAGTCTGGCTGCCTGTTCGCCTGACGTTTCGGGCAGCAGGGCAATGAACTCGTCACCACCCCAGCGCGCCACGATATCGCTGGTGCGCAGCACATCGGTGAGCAGTTTCGCGCCGGTGACCAGGGCGGCGTCGCCGGCATCGTGTCCGTAGGCGTCGTTGACGGACTTGAAATCGTCGAGGTCGAAGAACAGGCATGCCGCGCCGCGTCCGTGGCGCTGGCCGTAATCAAGCCAGCGTTTGGCTTCTTCCTGAAATCGCCGGCGGTTGAACAGACCGGTCAGTGTGTCGTGATCCGCCATGCGTGCAATCGTCGCGTTTGCCTGCAGCGATTCGTCCAGGGCGGCGCGCAGCGATTCGGTTTTTTCTGCCACCTGCTGTTGCAGGCCGAGATTGATCGCGATGATGCGATCCTGGTTTTTCCCGATCAGGGATGCAAACCAGCCGAGAAATATCGGTGCCGTGTCGATCACATAGAGCAGTGGCTGTTGGGCGTGTGCCTGTGAAATCGCGGCCAGGATGCCGCTGCTTTCGACCACGCCAGTGGCGTACAGGAAGATGATGGAGCCGGCCGGAAAGCAGGCGCCGAACAAGGCGCCGTAAAGGGCATAGCGGCTGGCGCAGTCTGACGGCAGCCACATGGCCATTGCCTACCGCGCCTGCCGGCGGCGGTCGCCACCCGGTGGTGGTGCGACTTTCATGATCTCGTCGATGGTGGTCAGGCCGGCGGCAATTTTCATCGCGCCGCTGATGCGCAGCGGTTTCATGCCGTCCTTGTAGGCGGCTTCGCGCAGCGCGTCAAGGTCCGCTGCCGCAACCACGCGCTCGCGCAGCGTCGGCGACATGACCATCATTTCATAGACGCCGATGCGGCCCATGTAGCCGGTCATGCGACATTCGAGGCAGCCGTTGCCGATGTATGTCGTGCCTTTCGGGTTGGCCGCTTTCCACGGCGCCACCAGGGCATTCCAGGCATCGTCATCGTAATTATGTTTGGTCTTGCAGTGCGGACACAGTGTGCGCACCAGGCGCTGCGCCATCACGCCGAGCAGTGTGGACTGCAGCAGATAAGGCGGTACGCCGAGATCGAGCAGGCGGCTCACCGCCGCCGGGGCATCATTGGTGTGCAGCGTTGACAGCACCAGGTGGCCGGTCAATGCGGCCTGGATCGCCATCTCGGCCGTTTCGAGGTCGCGGATTTCGCCGACCATGATGATGTCCGGGTCCTGACGCATCAGTGTGCGTATGCCCGAGGCAAAATCAACGCCGATGGCGGTCTGCACCTGCATCTGGTTGAACGAAGGCTCGACCATCTCGATCGGATCCTCGACCGAGCAGACGTTGACTTCGGGTTTGGCCAGTTCCTTGAGCGTTGAATACAGCGTCGTGGTTTTGCCGGAGCCGGTGGGCCCGGTGACCAGGATGATGCCGTGCGGCGCGGTCGAGATCTGCGTCCACTTTTTTTCTTCTTCGTCGGAGAAGCCGAGTTCCTTGTAGTCCTTGACCAGGTT
Organism: Burkholderiales bacterium; assembly: GCA_041620115.1. Lineage (GTDB taxonomy): Bacteria > Pseudomonadota > Gammaproteobacteria > Burkholderiales > SG8-41. The sequence continues at coordinate 4,710 of JBFKCU010000133.1, forward strand.
TTCAGGGTCAAAGATCCGCATCACCATTTTCTCGCCGAACGCCGTGGGCATCGTCGACAGTCGCAGTTCAACTTCGGCGCCGTCGGGTGTCACGGTTTTCAGGCGCCCGTCCTGCGGGCGGCGTTTCTCGACGACGTCCATGCGTCCCAGCACCTTGATGCGCGAGGTCATGGCCGTCATCACCGGGGTCGGGATCTGGTAGACCTGATGCAGCACACCGTCGATGCGGAACCGCACATTGCCGGCTTCGCGCCGTGGTTCCAGATGGATGTCGCTGGCACGCTGCTCGAACGCGTAGTTGAACAGCCAGTCACAGATATGGACGATGTGCTGGTCGTTGGCGTCGAGCTGGCCGCTGCGGCCCAGTTGCACCAGCTGCTCGAAATTGGCGATGTCGGACGCAGTGCCCTTGTCCTTGTCCGAGGCACTCTTGACCGAGCGCGCAAGGTTGTAGAACTCGACGATATAGCCCTGGATGTCGACCGGATTGGCGATGACGCGCTTGATGTCCAGGCGCAGCACCTGTTTCAGCGAATCCTCCCAGCCGCGCACCCAGGGTTCGGCGGTGGCGATGGTGGCCTCACGGGTGGTTACGCTGACCGGCAGTATCTTGTAGCGCGCGGCGTACGCATTCGACATCACTTTGGTCACCGCGGTGAAGTCGATCTTGAACGGGTCGATGTGGAGATAGGGCAGGCCGGATTTTTCGGCCAGCCATTGCGTCAGTGTTTCCAGCCCCAGCAGCTTGCGCGGATTGCGCGGGTCTTTCCATTTCTGGTCGGCGATGATCACCAGCGGATGTACGTCAGTGCGGCTGTAGCGCCGGTTGGCCACCAGCTTTGCCGCGTCGTCCTTGGGTGCCAGATTGTCCGCGACCAGGTCGCCGATGACCTGTGCAAGCGTCAGCGGACGATCACCTTGAAGTTGCGCGGCTGGGGCGATGGGCATGGGTGGTCAATATACTTACTACTTCTTTATTATTCAATGATTTACCGATCTCTGGCGCCTCGTGGTTGATTTTCCGCTGGCGTGATTCTGCCCGCGTTCATCCGCACTATTTCAGTGCCCTTTGTGACGCCAGGCACGATTGTGGTGCATGCTAGAGCCATCCTGACGTTGCATAGTCAATAAAAACAAGATCTTGCATATTGGAACACCTATTGCTTGCAAATGCAGATTATTTTTCAGGGGGGGGATGCAATGGAAGCCGTCAAAATCAGTACCGATACGCTGTTCATATTGCTGGGCGCGATCATGGTTCTGGCCATGCACTCGGGCTTTGCTTTTCTCGAAGTCGGCACCGTGCGCAGCAAGAACCAGGTCAATGCGCTGGTTAAGATACTCTGCGATTTCGCGGTGTCTACCATCGTATATTTTTTCGTCGGTTACGGCGTTGCTTATGGCGTGTCGTTTATGGTCGGCGCCGAACAGCTGGCGGAGAAAAGCGGTTTCGAGGTCACCAAGTTTTTCTTTCTGCTGACCTTTGCCGCGGCGGTGCCGGCGATTATTTCGGGCGGCATTGCCGAACGCGCGAGATTCAATCCGCAATTGGTGGCCACGGCATTGATTGTCGGCCTGATTTATCCCTTCTTCGAGGGCATTGCGTGGAATGACCGCTATGGCATACAGCCGTGGATCGAGGCCGCGACGGGTGCGAAGTTTCATGATTTCGCCGGTTCAGTGGTGGTGCATGCCGTTGGCGGCTGGCTGGCGCTGGCGGCGGTGTTGTTGCTCGGGCCGCGCATGGGGCGTTATTCGAAGGAGGGCGTGATTTCTGCGCATCCGCCGTCGAGTATCCCGTTTCTGGCCCTGGGTGCATGGATACTGACGGTCGGCTGGTTCGGCTTCAATGTCATGTCAGCGCAGACCGTGGACAAGATCTCCGGGCTCGTGGCGGTCAATTCGCTGATGGCGATGTCGGGCGGTATCGTGGTGGCGCTGATCGTCGGCCGCAATGACCCGGGTTTTGTGCACAACGGCCCGCTGGCCGGGCTGGTCGCGGTTTGCGCGGGTTCGGATGTGATGCATCCGGTCGGTGCGCTGGTGACCGGCGGCGTTGCCGGTGCGCTGTTTGTCTACATGTTCACGCTGACGCAGAACAAACTGAAAATTGACGACGTGCTTGGCGTGTGGCCGCTGCACGGCTTGTGCGGGGCATGGGGCGGCATCGCCTGCGGCATATTCGGTTCCAAGGCGCTCGGTGGCCTGGGCGGCGTCAGTCTGACCGCGCAGTTGATCGGTACCACACTGGGCGTGCTCGTGGCGCTGGTCGGCGGCTTTATCGTTTACGGTGTGCTGAAACTGCTGGTGGGCATCCGCCTGGACAAGGAGCAGGAATTCAACGGCTCCGACCTGTCGATCCACAAGATCAGCGCAACGCCGGGCTCCGGGTTGTAGTGATCGGGCAATCAGCGGATCAGAACGTCGCCGTGCCGCGCATGGTGTAGCAGCCGGCGGCGTTCGCAGTCCACAACTCCGCTGATTTGCCGTCTGCTGCCGGCTGACCGTTGACGCTGAAGATTTCCTGGTGGAACAGCGGGTGCGTGGCGCGGTAATCGAGCGTGCGCACCGGGCGCGGGTCATTGCGCCGGCACAAGTCCAGCAGCAGCGTGGTCTGCAGCGGGCCGTGCACGATCAGCCCCGGGTAACCTTCCACGTCGCGGCAGTAATCGATGTCGTAGTGGATGCGGTGCGCGTTGAAGATCAGCGCTGAATAACGGAACAGCGTCG
>JBFKCU010000134.1:0-7415 GCA_041620115.1 Burkholderiales bacterium
GACCGGCGTGGAGGCGGCGATCAAACTGCATCCGCTGGTGAAGGACCGCCTCGACGACATCAAGCATATTGACGTGCAGTGCCACAACTCGACCATGGTGATCCTCGACAAGACCGGACCGCTGGCCAACTTCGCGGATCGCGACCACTGCATGCAGTACATGATGGCGATCGGGCTGATCTTTGGCGACATGACAGCCAAGCATTACGAGGATGAGATTGCTGCCGACCCGCGCATCGATCCGCTGCGCGCGAAAATGCGCCTCACCGAATCCAAGCGCTTCGAACGCGAGTACCACGATCCGGCCAAACGCACCAATGCCAATTCGATCCAGGTGTTTTTCAAGGATGGCAGCAAGACGCCGCTGTCGGAAGTGAACTATCCGCTCGGCCACCGCCAGCGCCGCAAGGAAGGGGTGCCGGTGCTGATGAAGAAATTCGACCAGAACACCGGCATGGTGTTTGCGGCCAAGCAGAAAGCGGCGATTGCCGCAGTCTGCATGGATCAGAAAAAACTTGAGGCGATGGCGGTAAACGAATTCGTCGATTTGCTGGTTCGCTGATCGAGGGCTCCGCGCGGCCTTGGCGTGAAGCTGCTAATCAATTGCACAGTCCCAGTATCCGTTCCTCCGGCGAGCAAACTTTGCCGGGTTTCCTTGTGGCCACACCCGGTTTCCGGGTAGTGCAATCCCGGAGTTCACGGGCAGTGGGCGGATAGTAGATCCAGCCCGGTCCCAGCTTTGGCAGTGACAGGTTTACTTCGCGCCATTTAGGGTGTCCTTGTGCCTGCAGGGTCGAAAAATTTTGACACAGCGATCGCGCGAAGCGTGTGAGGTGGTTGACGGTTGTGTCCAGGTTGTAGTCATAAGTCACCAGGAAGGCGCCGACCGAGATTGTCGTGAAGTTCTCCGTGAGCAGGTTGGGGTAGCTGGTGGCCTTGACTACCGAATGCGAATAAACCGTCAGCGGTCGTTTGCTCAGGGGATGTTCTGGATCAAATTTCAGCAGTTTGATAAATTTCTGTGCTTCGGGTTTCATGTTGGCGATCAGGGGCGCCGGTTGTCCGGCGGCGACGACGACGACATCCACTGATTTATCGGAGATCAGCTTGACCAGCGCCTCTTCATTGGACATGTAACTCGCGTTCGGTTCCGGAATCGGCCCGCCGAACATCATGCGGTAAAGCGTGTGAGTAATCAGCGCCGCCCCGCTGCCGAGTAGGCCGCCATTGATCTTTGCGTCCTTGATGTCGTGCAGATAATTCAGTGGTGAGTCGGCGCGAACAACGTAATGAATTTCGGTGTTATATAAGGGCAGAACGACGCGTAGCGGTCGAATGATGGTTGCAGCCTCTGCGCTGCCGCCCGCCGCCCGATCCAGGAAAGCCTGATATACGTCTGCCTGAACGATGGCGAGTTTGACCCCGGCATCGTAGCGCAGGTGTTTGATGTTTGCCGCGGACCCATCTGTAGGCAAGACTTCCAGTTCAATTCCGGCGGGTGGCGCCACGACACGCGCAAGATCTTTTCCGATCGCAAAATACGTGCCGCGTTCTGACGCAGTCACGATTTTGTATTCGATTGCAATGCTGTGTGCCGCCTGACTCAGGCCGATCGCCAGCATAAACATGCGCGTGCATTTGAGTGCAGAGTTGGTGATCATGCTCATTCCTTAGGTTGAACAGCTTCGGTTCCGCACAGTCCCAGGGCCCAGACTCCGGCCGTGCATGCACTTGTGGCTTTTGATGCCCGTGCGGCGGGTTTGATTTCGACGATGGGTGGCGCCGGTGCAACTGACGTAGCGGCTTTGACTGGTTTCCGGTTTGTTTCGGCCCGTGTTTCCGCCGGCGCGCGGGTTGTCCCGGCCGGCTCAGGTTTCGCATTCGACGGTAGCGTCGCTGGTGCCACGGGCTCTCGGGCTGGTTCCTCAGCAACTTCACCACTGGTCGCAGAAGGCCGACTGATGATCCCTGAGGCGCTTGACCCGCGGCGTTTTTCCAGGTCGCTGGATCCGCCCGGCAGCGTCGCCTGCTCATATGGGATGTCAACGTAGGAAAACAGTTGATAGGCCTGAAAAGCGAAAAATCCAATCGCCGCCAGAATCAGGCCGCCGGCGAACCAGGCGACGACGGGAATGGGCGGGCGAGGCGGAGGTTTGTAGCCGTCTATGATTTCTGATGCGGAGCCGTAGGCCTCGGCGGCATCCTCCTGCAAAACACTATTGCACTGATGACAGAACGGTGCTGTGGCCGGGTTTAATGCGCCACATTTCTGGCAAGCAGCGACCGACAGCGGAATGCCGCAGGCACTGCAAAAACGCGAATCCGGCGCGTTATGGTGTGCGCATTTTGGGCATGCACCCGTCCGGAGCTTGGCGTTTTCACCAGGCTGGTTTGTGGTTTTTGGCATCGGCTGCTGCATGGCGATTTGGTCGCGGCTCGATCTGGCACTCCGCAACTCCGGAATCTGGTGATTAATTTACACCAAACCATAGGAAAATCAATTACATGGTAAGCCGTGAAAAAGTCATACCAACGGCGCAACGCACGTGCCTCTAACCATGTGAAAACATCGTCCGCCCCGGCGTCGGCAGTTCGGCGCTGAGTATCGCGCCGCCTTCTGAATCGACGATGTACAGTGTGTGTGGGTCTTTCACGCCATAGGCGCAGTTGGTGACCACGTCGCTGCCCGGTGAGTCGATGCGGTACAGCGGTTCGCCGCGGTGATTGAAAATCCACACTGCGCCCATGTCCGGGTGCGCGACCGCCAGGCCGTCGTCTTCATCGATGGCCATGCCGTCGGGTCCGCGTCCGCCTGACATCTGGATGAACACACCCGTGCGCGACACCGTGCCGTCGGGCAGCAGCGGCAGGCGCCATACGGCGTTCGCGCGCGTCGCGGCAACAAACAGGATATTTTCCGCCTTGTTCAGTACCAGTCCGTTGGGGCTGGGGATGCAGTCGGCGATGCGTTCCAGCCTGCCGTTGGCGCGCAGCCGGTAGACGGCTCCGGCGGGATTCTGCAATCCGGTCTGGCCCTGGTCGGTGAAGTACAGGTCACCGTTGGTGGCGAACACCAGATCGTTGAGGCCCTTGAAGGTTTCGAGGTTGTAGCGGTTGATCAGGGTTTCGATGCGGCCGCGCTTGGCGTCAAGCAGCATCAGGCCGTGCTTGTGGTCGGTGACGAAAATGCGTCCGTCCTTGTGGATCTTCAGGCCGTTGGGCTCCCCGTCGTACTCGACCACCAGATCCCACGCGCCCTTGGGTGAAATGCGGAAGATGCGGCCGAACGGAATGTCGGTGACGTAAAGGTTGCCCTTGCGGTCGAATGACGGGCCTTCGAGAAAACAGCCGCCGTGCGGCGCGGGCCGGCCGGCGGCGAGGCGCTCGGCAGAGACTTTGGTGCGACGGAATTTTTTCGGCAGTTCGGCGAAGACGTCGGCGGTGATGCGTTCGGGCGGGGCGAAGAAGCTCATGGTCTGTATGTGGACTTGAATGAATAGCGAGCGGTGATTGTATGCCAGAATCGGCAGCATCCTTGTCGCAATGACCGTCATGAAAAAGCCGCTCGAAGTCCTGCACCTGTATCCAGAACACGATTACACGCTGAACGGCGCGCTGGCGAGCCGTGCCGGCCGCGATCCGTCGCGCCCGTTCATGCTGTTCAACGGCCGTACCTGGTCCTGGGGTGAATTCGCAAAAGCCGTCGATGATGCCGCGCGCGTGCTCGCCGCGCGCGGCATCCGCAAGGGCGACCGCATGGCCGTGATGGCGCGCAACTGCGACGGCCATGTGATCCTGCTGTTCGCGCTGGCGCGGCTGGGCGCGATCATGGTGCCGGTCAATCCGGAGTTCGGCGTCGAGGAGGCGAAGTACGTGCTGCACCACGCTGAAGTCGGCGCCGTTGCTGCCACCGGTGATACGATATCCGTAGCCCGCAGCGCTGCCGCCGGACTGAAGCAGCCGCCGTGGTTCGTCACGCTGGATGCGGCGGCGGAGGACGCACCGCTGCTCCACGACCTGGTCAAGGCGGCGCCGCAGGCGGTGTTGCCCGATGACGTCACCGGTGACGCCACCTGCCTGATCGTCTACACCTCGGGCACCACCGGGTTTCCCAAGGGTGCGATGCACAGCCAAAGGAGTTTCGTCACCGGCGGCGAGGCTTTCGTGCAGCGTGTCTACCTGCAGGATGACGACCGCCTGATGATCGTGCTGCCGCTGTTCCACATCAATGCAATGTTCTATTCCGTGGCCGGCACGCTGGCTGCCGGTGCGAGCATGGTGATCATCCCGAAGTTCTCCGCGTCGGCGTTCTGGCAGACCGCGGTGGACACGGGTGCCACCCAGGTCAACATCATCGAGGCCATCGGCAGCATCCTGAAAAACCGTCCGCGCAGCGAATTCCGCCCCGAACACCGCATTGCCCGGGTTTACGGCGTGCGCGCCAGCATGGATGAGACCTTCAGGAATGATTTCAGGATTCCGCACCGCATCGGCGGCTACGGCATGACGGAAATCCCCGGCGTTACCTGCAATCCGTTTGATGTGGAAAATGAGGGCCCGCAGAAGCTTGGCAGCATGGGGCCGATCGGCCGCCATCCCGATCCGGAAAAACCGTGGGCGCGGTGCCGCGTGGTTGATGATGAAGGCAATGACGTGCCGGTGGGCGAGCCGGGCGAACTCTGGGTAAAGACGCCCATCATCATGCAGGGTTATTTCCGTGATCCGGAGCAGACCGCGAACAGTTTTCACGACGGCTGGTTCAAGACCGGCGACTTGGTCAAACGTGATGCCGACGGTTATTTCTATTTCATTTCGCGCAAGCGCGACATCATCCGCCGCCGCGGCGAAAACATTGCCGCTGCCGAGCTCGACCGTGTCGTCGGTGAACATCCGGCGGTGGCGGAGGCGGGCACGATTGCCGTGCCGTCGGAGCTGGGCGAAGACGAGATTTTCGTCGTGGTGGCGCCGAGGGCCGGCGCAAAAGTGAGTGCCGAAGAAATCGCCGAGTGGTGCCGTGCGCGCCTCGCGCCGCAGAAGGTGCCGCGTTACGTCGCGTTCATCGACGAGCTGCCGCATACGCCCACGCACAAGATCGCCAAGGCGGTGCTGCGGGCGGACGATGCGCTGCGAAAGCGCGCAGTGGATCTGCAGGAATTACATTCAGGGTAGTTTTTCCTGAATTCGGGTGTCAGCGCGAATATTTTACGAGGAGAAAAACATGAGAATTCTGATAATGACATTGGTTTTTGCAGGCTTTGCCGGAATCGTGGGCCTTGCGCATGCGCAGCCGAAGGATTATCCGTCGCGCGCAATCCGGTTTATCGTGCCGTTCCCGGCCGGCGGCGCGACCGACGTGGTTACCCGCATTGTTGCGCAAAAACTGAATGATCACTACAAGCGCCAGGTCGCCATTGTCGATAACCGTGGCGGCGCCGGCGGTGTGGTCGGTTCCGAAATCGCGGCGCGCGCCGCGCCCGACGGATATACGGTGGTGATGGGCACGACTGGTACGCACGCGATCAATGTCAGTCTGTATGCCAAGCCGTCCTATGACCCGGTGAAGGACTTCGCGCCGGTGGCACCGGCAGCGCTGTTGCCCAACATGCTGGTGGCTCATCCGTCGGTGCCCGTGAAATCCGTCAGGGACCTGATAGTGCTTGCCCGTGCCCGACCGGGTGACCTGTCGTATGCATCATCGGGTAATTTCCTCTACCTCAGCGGCGCGTTGTTTACGAGCATGGCGAAAGTGCAGATGCTGCATGTGCCGTTCAAAGGTGGTGCGCAGGCGATGCCCGCGGTGGTGGCGGGTGAGGTGGCACTGTCGTTTGCCACCATCGTTTCCTCGCTGCCGCAGGTGCAGGCCGGCAAGCTGCGCGGACTCGCCGTGACCAGCGCGCAGCGCTTTCCCAGTGCAAAGGAATTTCCGACGGTTGCCGAGTCGGGCTTGCCGGGTTATGAAGCGGTAGCCTGGTACGGGGTGTTTGCACCGGACGGAACGCCGGGCGAAATCGTGCAGCAACTGAATGCCGACATGGTCAGAATCATCAATGCCCCGGACGTGCGCGAACTGCTGCTCAAGCAGGGTGCGGAATCCTATGCGCTGAGTTCGCTGGAGTTCGGCAAAGTTGTGCAGCGGGACGTTGCCAAGTGGGCCAAGGTGGTCAAGGCTTCCGGCGCCAAGGCAAACTGACTGCCGGCACGGCAGTGTCAGGATCGCGGCTGCAGTGCGTCGGTTGCCACGACCCGGAGCAGACGGTCAAGGTCCGCCTTGAGCTTGTCGAAACCTGCGTTCTTGCGGAAGGTGTTCGTGTCCATGAACAGTTTCTTGTTGATCTCGACCTGGACCGAGTCGATACCGCGCGCCGGATCACCATGGCGGCCGATCAGTTCGTTGCCGACATAGGGTTCATTGACGGACACGCTGTAGCCGTAGCTTTGCAGCGTGTCGATGATCAGCGCCATGGTTTCGCGGGATGAGGTTTTGCCGTTCAGGTCGCTGATGCAGAAGTCGGCGCGCTGCTGGCCGGCATCGGGATGCGTCGGTGCGCCGACCGCCGACATGCAATGGCAGGAGATCTGCCGCAGGACGCCGAAGCGACTGTGCAGCGAATCAACGATACGTTTCAGCTCCGCGTGGTAAGGCCGGTAATACAGGCTCAGCCGTTCCTCGATTTCAGCAACGCCCAGTTTGCGTTCCTGGAATGGTTCGCCGTAACGCGATCTGGTCTTGATCAACCCCAGCCCTTCGAGCGTGCGTTTGGTCGGCTTCAGCGGCGACGGCCATTGCCCGTCAACCACTGCAGGATCCATGTCGGCCTCATTGCGATTGACGTCGATCCAGGTATTCGGGAACGTACAGTACAGCAGCGTGCCGCCGGCCGACGGCGCGCCCGCCCACAGGTCTTCCACGTACATGGAGACATTATCGTGCACGGTGGTGAACGGCAATGGTGAGCGATACTCTTTCGGATATTCGCGACCGCTGCGTGAAACGTCCACCAGCAACGGTGCGGTTGCTGCCTGCGGCTCATGACGGAGGAACAGGCCTGGTTTGGCGTGTATCATCTTCGGATCCTGTTGGGTTTCGGCGCAACGTGTCTTCTATGCAATCACATGATTGTTGTCAACGCCGGCGACATGTGGACCTTGCCGCTGATGGCATTGCCGCGCATGACGATGTTGTTTAACCTTCATCAAGCATTCGCCAGTACGGGATGGCGCCTGCTGCGCGGTATGGGCCCTGTGGGATCTGGCCGCGGCATGAATTTTCCGCTGAAAGAGGATACACCTTGCATCTGACCGATGAAGAACAGGCGATGCTCGCCGGCAGGATGGGCGAACCCAGGCGCTGGGCCATGGACCACATGCTCAAGGTGGGGCAGATGTTCGATGCCCGTGACCTGGTGCCGGTCAGC
>JBFKCU010000135.1:0-7336 GCA_041620115.1 Burkholderiales bacterium
GACGCCGGACGAGGCCGAGAACGACATCGTCACCCGCATCGCCAACAAGGAAGTGGTCATCGGCTTCGGCCATCCGGTGTACACCATTGCCGATCCGCGCAACAAGATCATCAAGGGCGTTGCCAGGGAACTGTCAAAGGACGCCGGCGACCTCAAAATGTTCAATATCGCGGACCGCATCGAAACCGTGATGATGCGCGAGAAAAAAATGTTCGCGAACCTCGACTGGTTCTCTGCGGTGTCGTACCACAAGATGGGCGTACCCACGCCGATGTTCACGCCGCTGTTCATCATTTCGCGCACCAGCGGCTGGTCCGCGCACGTGATCGAGCAGCGCATCGACAACAAGATCATCCGCCCGACCGCGGTTTACACCGGGCCGGAAAACCGCAAGTTCGTGCCGCTCGCACAACGCGGCGCAAAGAAATCGAAATAACAGCCAATTCACCGGAAAACGCCATGTCCTCGCACATCTCCAACGTCCGCCCCAAACCCGACAAGGTCATCACCGACATCGCCGACTACGCAGGCAAGGCGAAAATCAGCAGCGATGAGGCCTACAACACCGCCCGCCTCTGCCTGATGGACACGCTGGGCTGCGGTTTCGAGGCCCTCTCCTACCCCGCCTGCACCAAGCTGATGGGACCGGTGGTGCCCGGCGCGACCATGCCCAACGGCGCCAAGGTTCCGGGCACATCGTTCCAGCTCGATCCGGTCATGGCCGCATTCAATATCGGCTGCATGATCCGCTGGCTCGATTTCAACGACACCTGGCTGGCGGCCGAATGGGGACACCCGTCCGACAACCTCGGCGGCATCCTCGCGATGGCCGACTACCTGTCGCGCCAGGCGGTAGCCGCAGGCCGCAAGCCACTGACCATGCGCGACGTACTCACCGGCATGATCAAGGCACATGAAATCCAGGGCGTCATCGCGCTGGAGAACAGTTTCAACCGTGTCGGCCTCGACCACGTGCTGCTGGTCAAGGTCGCATCCACTGCGGTGGTTTCCAGTCTCATGGGACTCTCGCGCGAAGAAATGATCAATGCGGTGTCGAACGCCTGGATTGACGGCCAGTCGCTGCGCACCTATCGCCATGCACCCAACACCGGTTCGCGCAAATCCTGGGCCGCCGGCGACGCCACCAGCCGCGCCGTGCGTCTGGCCCTGATGGCCGCCAAGGGTGAAATGGGATATCCCTCGGGACTGTCGGCCAAGGGCTGGGGCTTCTACGACGTATTGTTCAAGGGCAAGCCGTTCAAGTTCACCCGCAGCTACGGCTCGTATGTGATGGAAAACGTGCTGTTCAAGATTTCGTTTCCGGCCGAGTTTCATGCCCAGACCGCGGTGGAATGTGCCGTGCAGTTGCACCCCCAGGTCAGGGATCGCCTTGCCGACATCAAGAAAGTGGTGATTACCACCCACGAGTCGGCGATCCGCATCATCGACAAGAAAGGCCCGCTGAACAATCCCGCCGACCGCGACCACTGCATCCAGTACATGGCGGCGATCGGGCTGATCAAAGGCAACCTGACCGCGGCCGATTACGAAGACGATGTCGCGCACGATCCGCGCGTGGACCAGCTCCGCGACAAGATGGTCTGTGTTGAACACAAACCCTGGACCAAGGACTATCTTGATCCGAAGAAGCGCTCGATCGCCAACGCCATCCAGGTTTTCTTCAAGGACGGCAGCAAGACCGACAACGTCGCGGTCGAGTATCCGGTGGGCCACCGCCGCCGCCGCGAGGAAGGCGTGCCGCTGCTGGAGGCGAAGTTCCGCACCAACCTCGCGCGCCGCTTCCCGGAAAAACAGCGCGCGGCGATTTACAACTTGTGTCAGGATCAGCAAAAGCTGGAAGCCATACCGGTACACGAATTTGTCGATCTGTTCGTCATCTGAACCCGCACCGGGAGCATGTCATATAACATATTGATTTTATTATTATTTTTATGAAATTACTACGTAACAGCGCGTTGTTGCTGCTGCTCCTGATGGGCACCACGACCTGGGCCGCCGCACCGGCCGTAGCCACCCGCGACGCCGTCACACATTTCTTCGATGCCAACACCGGTGACCTGAAAGCGGAACTGGCAGACGCAAAGGCGGCCAACCGGAAAGCCATCCTGTTCATGTATGAGCAGGAAGGCTGCTCCGCCTGCATCTACATGAAGCAGAACGTGCTCAACCGCGTCGACGTGCAGGAGCTCTATCGCCGGCATTTCGTCAGCTTCACCGTCGACATCCACGGTTCGGTACCGCTGAAGGATTTCAACGGCAAAGACATCACCGAAAAAGCCTTTGCCGCCGCCGCCAAAGTCCGGGGTACGCCAACGTTCGTGTTCCACGACATGACGGGAACTGAAATCGTGCGCATTGCCGGTGCGGTGCGGGATGTAAACGAGTTCAAGTTGCTGGCCGAATTTGTCGCCAGCGGCGCCTACAAGACCCGGCAATTCGCCGAGCACAAACAATTGCAGCTGAAGAAAAAAGGCGGGTAAGCCCGCATAAGGCGGGGAACACACAACACGGGCTGCCGCCCCCTCAGGAAAGCCCGCTGACCGCCGCAACACTGGCGGCCGATTCCGCATGGCGAACATCACCCCAAACCCTGCACTGATTTATTAGCGCGCCGCAACACCTTATAATTGCGGGTTCTGCAGGCACCCATTTACTCAAGGAGCTTCCACGTGGCCAACAACGCATTCAACTCGTTACGCGAATTCAAACTCAAGTCCGGCAAGACCGGCAAATACTACTCGCTGGCCGCACTGGAAGAAGCCGGACTCGGCAAGGTCTCGCGCCTGCCCGTCAGCCTGCGCGTGGTGCTCGAGTCCGTACTGCGTAACTGCGATGGTGTGCGCATTTCCGAGGACCGTGTGAAGGAACTCGCAGGCTGGCAGCCAAACGGTGAACGCACCCAGGAAATCCCGTTTGTGCTCGCGCGCATCATGCTGCAGGACATGGCGGGTTTCCCGGCGTTGAACGACTTTGCCGCGATGCGTGCCGAAGCCAAGCGCCAGAACTATGAACCGAAGAACATCGAGCCGCTGGTGCCGGTGGACCTGGTGGTCGACCACTCCGTCGTGGTCGATGTGCACAACTCCGTCGATGCGCTGCGCAAGAACATGGAAATCGAGTTCGAACGCAATGGTGAGCGCTATACCTTCCTCAAGTGGGCCAAGCAGGCGTTCTCCGGCATCCGCGTGGTGCCGCCGGGCAACGGCATCTGCCATCAGGTCAACCTCGAATACCTGTCGCGCGGCGTATGGGAGAAGAACGGCATTTACTATCCCGACTCCACCGTCGGCACCGACTCGCACACCACCATGGTCAACGCCATCGGTGTGCTGGCCTGGGGCGTGGGCGGCATCGAGGCCGAAGCCGCGATGCTCGGCCAGCCCTACTACTTTCTGACGCCGGATGTGGTCGGCGTGCACATGACCGGCAAACTGAATCCGGGCGTGACTGCTACCGACCTCGTGCTCACCGTCACCGAGCTGCTGCGCAAGACCAAGGTGGTCAACAAGTTCGTCGAGTATTTCGGCGAAGGTGCCGCGTCGCTGTCGCCGACCGACCGCGCCACCGTGGCCAACATGGCGCCCGACTACGGCGCGACCTGCGGCTTTTTCGCGATCGACGACAAGACGCTCGAGTACTACCGCATGTCCGGCCGCGAGCAGCATTGCGACGCCATCGAGTCCTACCTCAAGGCGCAGGGCATGTACGGCATCCCGAAAAAAGGCGACATCGATTACTCGCAGGTCGTCGAGCTCGACCTGTCGACGGTACGCCCCAGCGTCTCCGGCCCGAAACAGCCCGAGGACCGCATCAACCTGGAAAACATCAAGGCCCGTTTCACGGAATTGTTCTCGAAGCCGGTCGCCGAAAGCGGCTACAACAAACCGGCCGCCGACCTGGCCAAGCGCGTCCCGGTTGCCAACAAAGCCATCGGTGACGTCGGCCATGGTGACATCGGCATTGCCGCGATTACGTCCTGTACCAATACTTCGAACCCGTGGGTGCTGCTGGCCGCCGGCCTGCTGGCCAAGAAAGCGGTTGAAAAAGGCATGAAGCCGCATCCGCGCGTGAAAACCTCGCTGGCGCCCGGCTCCAAGGTCGTCACCGCCTACCTCAAGGACTCGGGCCTGCTGCCGTACCTGGAGCAGCTCGGCTTCCACGTGGTCGCCTACGGCTGCACCACCTGCATGGGACTGGCCGGCCCGCTCGACAAGGACCTCGAGGAGGCGATCGTCAAGAACGACATCATTTCCGCTGCCGTCCTCTCCGGCAATCGCAACTTCGAAGCGCGGGTGCACCAGAGCCTGAAAGCCAACTTCCTGATGAGCCCGCCGCTGGTCGTTGCGTTCGCGCTCGCCGGCACGGTGCTGAAGAATGTCGAAACGGACCCGCTCGGCAATGACAAGAACGGCAAGCCGGTATTCCTGAAGGATCTCTGGCCCAGCCCCGCGGAAGTCGACGCGGTGATGAAGTACGCGCTGAACAGTGAGAACTTCAAGCGCGAATACACCAATCTGGATGGCGCCAAAGACCTGTGGGATGCCATCCCCGAAGCCAAGGGTGCGCTGTTCCAGTGGGACAACAAGTCGACCTACCTGCTCGAGCCGCCGCTGTTCGAAGGTTTCAGCAAGGAACTGCCCAAGGTCACCGACGTCAAGGGCGGCCGCGCGCTGGGCATTTACGGCAACAAGCTGACCACGGATCACATCAGCCCGGTGGCGCCGATCCGCAAGGGTACGCTGGCCGGTGACTGGCTGGTTGCGGCCGGCAGCACCGACCTGTCGAGCTTCGGTTCGCGCCGCACCAACCACGAAGTCATGGTGCGCGGTGCCTTCGCCAACCCGCGGATCAAGAACCTGCTGGTGCCCGGCAGCGAAGGCAGCGTGACCATCCACCAGCCTTCCGGCGACAAGATGACGATTTACGAAGCCTCGATGCGCTACCAGAAGGACAAGGTGCCGCTGTTCGTCTTCGGCGGCGAGGAATACGGCACGGGTTCATCGCGCGACTGGGCGGCCAAGGGCACGCAAATGCTCGGCATCAAGGTCGTCGTGGCGCGCGGTTACGAGCGCATCCACCGCTCCAATCTGGTCGGCATGGGCGTGCTGCCCTGCCAGTTCAAGGGCTCGGACAGCGTGCAGTCACTGGGCATCACCGGTGAAGACACGTTCGATCTCATCGGTGTGGAAGGTGGCAACCTGAAACCGCTGCAGGACGTGACGCTGGTAATCCATCGTAAGGACGGCAGCACCAAGAATGTCACTGTCACGCTGCGTGTGGATTCGCCGATCGAAGTTGAATACCTGAAAAACGGCGGGATTCTGCCGTTCGTGCTGCGCGAACTGATGGCGGCGTAATAATGAACCCAGCGGCACGCGCAGCACCAACGGCTACGCCGGAATTTACGGCGCGCAGTCAAGCTGCGCTCGTACTGCGCGAATTAATGGCAGCCTGATCAAGGAAAAACAGACATGGCAAAAGATACTTTCAAGACCCTGAAGGAGTTCACGCCTTCACCGGGCAAGACCGGCAAGTACCACAGCCTCGCCGCACTCGAAGCGCAGGGCCTCGGCAAGATTTCGCGCCTGCCCCGCTCGATCCGCGTGGTGCTCGAAGCGCTGGTCCGTCATTGCGACGGCAAGCGCGTGACCGAAGAGCACGTCAAGGCGCTCGCCGCGTGGCAACCCAAGGGCAAGCGCACGTCCGAGATTCCGTTCATTGTCGTGCGCATCGTGCTGCAGGACCTGATCGGCTTCGGCACGCTGAATGACCTCTCCGCCATGCGCGCCGCCGCTGAACGCCTCGGCATGCCGCCGGGCAATGTTGAACCGCTGGTGCCGGTCGACGTCGTCGTCGACCACTCGGTCGAAATCGACGTCTACAACACGCCCGACGCCGTGCAGCGCAACCAGGAAATCGAGTTCAAGCGCAACGCCGAACGTTACCGCTTCGTCAAATGGGCGCAGGGCGCATTCAAAACCGTGCGCGTAGTACCGCCCGGCAACGGCATCATCCACCAGATCAACATGGAACACCTGTCTCGCGGCGTCTTCGAAAAAGACGGCGTGTGGTTTCCCGATACCGTGTTCGGCACCGACTCGCACACCACCATGGTCAACGGCATCGGTGTCGTGGCCTGGGGCGTGGGCGGCATCGAGGCTGAAGCCGGCATGCTCGGCCAGCCCAATGCCTTCCTGACCCCGGACGTCATCGGTTGCCACATGACCGGCAAGCTGCGCGAAGGCGTCACCGCCACCGACCTCGTGCTGACAGTCACCGAGCTGATGCGCAAGGCCAAGGTCGTCGGCAAGTTTGTCGAATTCTTCGGTGCCGGTGCGGCTGCGCTGACCGCCGCCGACCGCTGCACGGTGGCCAACATGGCGCCCGAATACGGCGCGACCATGGGCTTTTTCCCCGTCGATGACAAAACCCTGGACTACTTCCGCACCACCGGCCGCGAGCCCGAGCTCATTTCCGCCATCGAAGCCTATTACAAGGCGCAGGACATGTTCGGCATGCCGAAGTCCGGCGACATCGACTACACCGAAGTCATCGAACTCGACCTCGATACCATCGTGCCCAGCCTGTCGGGCCCGAAGCGCCCGCAGGACCGCGTCAACCTGCCCGACCTCGGCCGCAACTTCGACATGCTGTTCTCGGCGCCGCCGGAGAAAAACGGCTACGGCCGCCCTGCCGACGACCTCAACCGTCGCGTGCCCTCCGGGCACAAGGAGTTCGACGTCGGCCACGGCGACGTGCTGATCGCGTCGATCACCTCGTGCACCAATACGTCCAACCCGGCATTGCTGCTCGCGGCCGGCCTGCTGGCCAAGCGCGCCAATGAACGCGGACTCAAAGTCAATCCGCGCATCAAGACTTCACTCGCGCCCGGGTCCAAGGTCGCCACCGCCTACCTGCGCGATGCCGGCCTGCTGCAGCACCTCGAACAGCTCGGCTTCGGCGTCGTCGCCTATGGCTGCACTACCTGCATGGGTGCCTCCGGACCGCTGGATGCCAAGATCGAGGAAGCCGTGGTCAAACAGGACCTCGTCACCTGCGCCGTGCTCTCGGGCAACCGCAACTTCGAAGCCCGGGTCCACGCCAACCTGCGCGCCAATTACCTTGCGAGCCCCGCGCTGGTCGTGGCGTACGCGCTGGCCGGCACCGTGCGCACGGACCTGACCAAGGACCCGCTGGGCAAGGACAAGGATGGCAAACCGGTCTATCTGAAAGACCTGTGGCCCACCGATGCCGACGTCGCGGCGCTGCTCAAGTTCGCCGCCAATCCGGACCACTTCCGCCGCGAATACGGCGA
>JBFKCU010000136.1:0-7306 GCA_041620115.1 Burkholderiales bacterium
ATACCATCCTGATGGGCACCATCGCGGCCCTGTCGATCAATCCATCGCTGTACAAGAAGCTGTCGTTTAATCCGCTGACGGATGTACTGCCGGTTACGCGCGCCGTCGATTCGACCAACGTCCTGGTCGTGCATCCGACGGTAACCGCGAAGAACGTCAAGGAACTCGTCGCACTCGCCAAAGCCAAGCCGCTGAACGGCGGATCGTCCGGCGTGGGCGGCGCAGGCCATCTGGCGCTGGAGCTGTTCAACCTGCAGGCCGGCACCAAGATCGTGCATGTGCCCTACAAAGGCGGCGGCCCGGCCATGGTGGATCTGATCTCGGGCAACATCCAGCTGATTTTCGCCACGGCAGCCAGCGCGGTGCCGCACATCAATTCGGGCAAGATCCGTGCACTCGCCGTGACTACCGCCAAGCGTTCAGGCCTGGTGCCTGAACTGCCCACGGTCGCCGAAGCCGGCCTCAAGGGTTTCGAGGCCAATAACTGGTACGGCGTCCTGGTGCCGGCAAAAACACCGCGCAATGTCATCGATCGCCTGAACAAGGAAGTCGTCGCCGTGCTGAATCTGCCCGACGTCAAGGAATTCCTGTTCAAGCAGGGGCTGGATGTTTCGACCAGCACCCCGGAAGCCTTTGGTGCCTACATCAAATCCGAAAAGGCACAGTGGGAAAAAGTCATCAAGGCCGCAGGGCTGTATCAGACAAACTGACAAGCAAACTATATCGGTGCTTTAGAAAAAAGCCTGCGGGGCATTTTCCCGCAGGCTTTTTTAATGCCAAACTGCCGGGACCTACATCACCGGTTATAGGAAGATTTCTCATGAACACGCTGCACCGCATCCTCATAAGCATCGCTGCAACCCTGCTTGCGGCACCCGCCTTTGCTGCCGACTGGGAACCCACCAAATCGGTACGCTTTGTGGTCGGTTTTCCGCCGGGCGGCGCGACCGACCTGGTCGCCCGCATCCTGCAGCCGCAGCTGGCCACGCGCCTGGGCAAGCAAGTCATCGTCGACAATCGCCCCGGCGCCAACGGCGTGATTTCGCTGCAAATCCTGAAAAACGCCGAGCCCGACGGGCACACGGTCGCCATGGGCCACATCGGCGGCCTGGTGATCAGCCCCGCGATCCAGAAGGTCAACTATGATCCGTACAAGGATTTCGCCTACATCGGCATGCTGGTGTCCCTGCAGAATATCCTGATCGTGCATCCATCAGTCCCGGCAAAAAACCTCAATGAATTCCTCGCCCATGCGAAGGCGCAGCAGGGAAAACTCAATTACGCGAGTTCGGGCATCGGCAGCCCCGGCCACCTGGCCGGCGTGCTGCTCGAAAGCATGACGAAGGTACCTATGACGCATGTGCCGTACAAAGGCGGCGGTCCCGCGATCACCGACCTGCTGGCGGGGCATATCCAGTCCTTCATGGCCGTGATCTCGACATCAGTACCGCATGTGCAGTCGGGTAAAGTGCGGGCCATCGCCGTCACCGGCGCGAAGCGTGCTGAAGCGCTCCCCGACACACCGACCATGTCCGAAGCGGGTGTCAAAGGCTATCTCGCGACCAACTGGTATGGTCTGGTCGCGCCTGCAAAGACCCCGCCGGCGGCACTCGCCCGCCTCAACCGGGAGTTCGACACGGCGCTGAAATCACCCGAAGTGGTCAAGCAGCTGCGGGATCGCGGCATTGATGCCGCACCCTCGTCGGCCAAGGAGTATGTTGATTTCGTGCGCAGCGAACAAAAGCGCTGGGTGCCGATCATCAAGGCCGCGGGCATTACCGCCGAGCAATAACAGGAGAGAACAAAACAATGATCATCGACTGCCACGGCCACTACACCACAGCGCCGAAATCCCTCGAAGCCTTCCGCCAGAAACAGATCGACGGGCTGAAGGATACGAGACTCAGTCCGGCAAAAAATTCACTGCAGATCAGCGATGACCAAATCCGCGAAGGCATCGAGGGCGCGCAACTGCGCATCCAGCGCGAGCGCGGCACCGACCTGACCATCTTCTCGCCGCGTGCCGGCGGCATGGGTCATCACATCGGTAATGCCACCACCAGCGAACTGTGGACCGACATCTGCAATGAATTGATCCACCGGGTGTGCACGCTCTACCCGAAGAACTTCATCGGGGTGTGCCAACTACCGCAAAGCCCTGGCGTGCGCCCCGACAACTGCATCGCCGAACTCGAGCGCTGCGTCAACGACTACGGCTTCATCGGCTGCAACCTCAATCCCGATCCTTCCGGCGGCTACTGGACCGACCCGCCGCTGACCGACAAGTGGTGGTATCCGCTCTACGAGAAACTGGTCGAACTTGACGTGCCTGCGATGGTCCATGTCAGCGCCTCGTGCAATCCCGCATTCCATTTCACCGGCGCGCACTACATCAATGGCGACACCACCGCTTTCATGCAGTTCATCACGGCGGACCTGTTCAAGGATTTCCCCACGCTGCGTTTTGTCATCCCTCACGGCGGCGGTGCCGTGCCCTACCACTGGGGACGCTACCGCGGCCTGGCGCAGGACATAGGCAAGCCCACGTTGCAGGAGCACCTGCTGGGCAATGTCTACTTCGACACCTGCGTCTATCATCAACCGGGCATCGACCTGCTGACCCGCGTAATCCCCGCGGACAATATCCTGTTTGCGTCGGAGATCGTCGGCGCGGTCAAGGGCATCGATCCGGAAACCGGTCATTACTACGACGACACGCGGCGCTACCTCGATGCCGTGACCACACTGAATGCCGCCGACAAGGAAAAGATATTCAACGGCAATGTGCGCAAAGTGTATCCGCGGCTGAACGGCAGGCTGAAGGCGGTCGGCCTGGGTTGAGCGCGGCGGGCGCCTCGCCCGCGCCACGCTGCCGCACGGACACGCCTTCCTCGAGGCCGCCTCATGCGGGCTCGGATCAGCGTTTCTTCGGCGGTTCCTTTACCGGCGGCGGTTTTTTCGGTTCCGCGGGGGGATCCTTGATCGGCGGCCGCCTGGGCTCCCGCTGGGGATCCTTGATCTCGGTCTCGTCCCGACGCTTGCGCTTCTCACTCGTGGTCATCAACTTTTCCCCCGCGGTCAGGCGCGCTTGATCACGCGCAACAGCACGATCAGCACCACGGCGCCGAAAGTCGCGACCAGGATGCTGCCAAAAAAACCGCCGCCCGCGGAAAATCCCAGCGCGCGAAACAGGTAACCGCCGACCAACGCGCCGAGGATGCCGACGACGATGTCACCGAGCACGCCAAAACCGCCGCCGCGCACCAGCACGCCGGCCAGCCAGCCCGCGATCAGACCGACCAGCAGCATCCAGAAAAAGTCCATCATGATGTCCTCACCTCAACCCGTTTTGTGGAATATGGCGCAACCGCCAGAGCCCCCGGGTCATCCTAACATTGTCCGCCGCGAGCGCAGACATGCGGGCTTCATCCTTTGCGCGCGTATACCACGTCACCATTGCGCTCGACGCGGACCTGGCAAGTCGACGTACCGCAACTGCGCTCGGTCTTGATGACCTCCTGCGGCGTTACGAGGATGGTGCCGCTGCCGCGATGCGCGGCACCCGAATCGAACTGGTACGTCACCATCGCGGCCGGTTCATCGACGGTGATCTGGTAGCTGATGAATTCGCCGAAATAAAGCCCATTGGTCTGCGGCAGCACCATTTCCACGCGCAGCGGTATGCGGTTCTTGGTATTGGGATGAATGCGGAAATAGCGTTTGACGCGGTCCGCGTAGCGGAACGACGGATCGACCGCGGCGATGCGCTGCATCAGCTTCATCTCGCTCGGCCGCAGGGGCGTATCCTCCACGCCCATGCCGGCCACTGACTGTGCCGCCGCCGGCGACACCGCCAGCACAAACGCCAGCAGCACCCTACTCAGCATCGGCGTCTTCATACGCCTCCGGGCGGAAACGCGGCGTGCAGATCGCCAGGAATACGAGATCGCTCCCGCCGACATTGGCAATCCGCTGTCGCACCGATGGCGGGATCAGCACCACGTCTCCGGCCTGCACATCCTGCGGCGGAAAGTCACCAACCTCGATGCGGCCGATGCCATCCAGGATCACGTAGCGCTCGACGGTGTCGACCACGCGGTGCCAGCGCGTGGACACGCCGGGTTCCACACGCGCCCGCGCGATCGAGAGGTCCGGGTCGTCCGGCGAATTGGACAACTCGAGGATATGACAGCGCTCGTCGGTCAGCACCTCTGCCGCGGGATGGGCGCGCAATATGGGCGCCGGCTGTTCCTGCCTGCTCATCCGTGCCTCATCACCTGCCGAAGAACTTCTGTACCGTCTCGTCTGCAACTTTCCGCAGGAATGCAGCGTCCTCCTTGCCGTAATAATCAAAGCTGCTGCCGTGCATGATCACCAGTTCGAACGGATCCTTCATGCCGAGGTTGCCGACAAACAGCACAAGCTTGGGCGTGTCGACCTGCGGCTGCTTGACTGCCGGACTTTGCGCGGCCTGCAGGGCCGCACCCGGCAGCAGCAACAGGACAAACAGTGCCGGCTTCAGCATTGCATTGATTTTCGACAGCATGATCAAGCGCTCCCCTTGTGATTGGGCATTGAGCCCGCATCATACCGTTGCGGCCCGGGGCGCCGACACCGGCACACCGGCGCGTCGGCTACAATAAGCATAAGCAATTGTTTTAAATATTATTTTTGATCGATGTCAACTTTAGCCCCAGCCCGCAGCGATAAACTCAAAATCCGATGACAGCGCCTTCCACCACCGCACCCTCGACCGCATCGATGAAAATCCGGCGCATGGGCATTGATACCCATTACGAACCCGTCATCTACATGCACGCCGATTGCCAGATCTGCCGCTCGGAGGGCTTTGAAGCGCAGTCGCGCATCCGTGTGCATTGCCGTGATCGGAGCATCATCGCGACCCTGAATGTCGTCACCGATGACCGCATGCTGGCGCACACCGAGGCGGGCCTGTCGGATGTCGCGTGGCGGCTGCTGCACGCACACGACGGCGACTTCGCCTCCTTTTCCCATCCGGAGCCGCTGGACTCGCTGAGTCATGTCCGCGCCAAGGTCTATGGCAACCGCCTCTCGGACGCACAGATGAAGGCCATCATTGACGATGTCGTCGCCGGGCGCTATTCGGAACTGCACCTGTCGGCCTTCGTGACCGCCTGCGCCGGCAATAAACTCGATCTGGAAGAAACCATCTCGCTGACCCGCGCCATGATCGAGGTCGGCGAACGCATGGAATGGCAAACCACGCCCATCGTTGACAAGCACTGCGTCGGCGGACTCCCGGGTAACCGCACCACTCTGCTCGTGGTGCCCATCGTCGCGGCCTACGGCCTGACCATCCCCAAGACCTCGTCGCGCGCGATCACCTCGCCGGCGGGCACGGCCGACGTCATGGAAACGCTGGCGCCGGTTAACCTGAGCATCCGCGCCATACGCCGCGTCGTCGAACGCGAAGGCGGTTGCATTGCCTGGGGCGGATCGGTGCGGCTGAGCCCGGCGGACGACGTGCTGATCCGCGTCGAACGTCCGCTTGAACTCGACAGTTCCGGCCAGATGGTTGCGTCGGTGCTGTCGAAAAAAATATCGGCAGGCTCGTCCCACGTCGTCATCGATATTCCCGTCGGCCCGACTGCCAAGGTGCGCACGCAGGATGCCGCACGTCAGCTGTCCGATGAGATGATTGCCGTGGGCCGCGCGCTGGGAATCAATGTGTGCGTTGCCATTACCGACGGTGCGCAGCCGGTCGGACGCGGCATCGGGCCCGCGCTGGAGGCGCGCGACGTGTGTGCCGTGCTGCGCGGCGATGCCGATGCACCGCAGGACCTGCGCGAGCGCGGCCTGCGTCTGGCCGGCGAAATCATCGAACTCGCGAACGGCACGCCCATCGGTGCCGGCTACGACCTCGCCAATGGCATCCTCGCCGACGGCCGCGCGTGGGCCAAGTTCCAGGCCATCTGTGACGCCCAGGGCGGCATGCGCGAGCCGCCGCGCGCACCCCACAGCCACACCGTCGTCGCCGCAGAGTCGGGCATCGTGCAAAGCATCGATAACCGCCGTCTGGCACGCATCGCCAAGCTGGCGGGCGCGCCCTCGGCGCCGTCGGCCGGACTCGATTTCCTCGCGCCGCTGGGCACTGCGGTCACGGCGGGACAACCACTGTTCGTGATTCATGCCGAAGCACCCGGTGAACTCGCTTACGCCAGAAACTACCTCGAGTCACAGCAGGACATCATTGTGCTGGGCAGGTCCCGTTGAACCCGCTGATTTTTGCACTGCACGGCCACGATGCGCTGGCGGCGGCGCTGGTGTGGCAACTGCACGGCGAAACCGGTACGCTGACGCTGCGGCGGTTTCCCGACGGTGAAACGTACTTCCGTTACGACACGCCCGTTGCCGGCCGCGCCGTCGTGCTGGTGTGCAACCTGCACGATCCGGATGCCAAGATTCCACAACTGCTGTTCGCCGCCGCCGCGGCACGGGAGCTTGGCGCCGCATCAATCGGACTGGTTGCCCCCTATCTCGTTTACATGCGCCAGGACCGCCGGTTCCAGCCCGGCGAAGCCCTGACTTCGGTCACCTTTGCCGGGTTGATCAGCAGCAGCTTTGACTGGCTGGTGACCGTCGATCCGCACCTGCACCGTTATCAGGCACTGCGCGAGATCTATCGCATCCCCACGGCTGTAGTCAAAGCCGCCCCGGCGATTGCCCGCTGGATCAAACAGGAACTGCCGCAGCCGTGGCTGATCGGACCGGATGAGGAAAGCGCGCAATGGGTCGCCGCGGTTGCACGCGATGCCGGCGCACCGTTCACCGTGCTGGAAAAAATCCGGCATGGCGACCGCGATGTCGAAGTCTCGGTGCCCGAAATGGCCGGCCGCACCGGCCATACACCGGTCCTCGTGGATGACATCATCTCCACCGGCCGCACCATGGCAAAAACCATCGTGCATTTGCAGCAGGCCGGATTGCCGCCGCCAGTCTGCATTGGCGTGCACGCCGTATTCGCGCCGCAGGCCTACGCGGAATTGCGGGTCGCAGGCGCGCGTCAGATTGTGACCTGCAATACCGTGCCGCACGAGTCCAACGCCATCACCCTGAACCAGGAAATTGCCGGCGCGGTCTCCGACCTGCTCCCGCGTTAATCAGGCGATGCGTGCCGCACGCACCGTCATCACGGCTTCGCTGCTGGCTTCATCTCCACCATGATCACATGCGTCGGGGTGTCACCGATGTTCTCGCCGATATGCGTCTGGTTGTCCGAATAGATAACGTCCCCGGCCTTGAATTCGCGCATGATGATCTTGCC
>JBFKCU010000137.1:0-7235 GCA_041620115.1 Burkholderiales bacterium
GCGCGCGGCCGGAATTCCGGCACGCGTTGTTACCGGCTACCTCGGCGGCGAGGTCAACCCGGTAGGCGAATACATACTGGTGCGGCAGGCCGACGCCCATGCCTGGGTGGAGATCTGGCTGCCCGATGCCGGCTGGATGCGCGTAGACCCCACGGCGGCGGTATCACCGGCGCGGGTGGAACGCGGCATCGCATCGGCACTGCCGCGCAGCGACAATCTGCCGATTTTCGTGCGCGGCGATTTTGAACTGCTGCAGCGCATGCGCCTGGCCTGGGACTCGGTGACTTACACCTGGAACCAGTGGGTGCTCGGCTACACGCCGGACCGTCAGCGTCTGTTCCTGACGCATCTGGGTTTCAGTGAGGCCACCTGGCGTACGCTGGCGGTCCTGCTGGTGATTTTTGCCGGCATCGCGGTACTGATCGGCACCGCATTGACCCTGCGCGAATTGCGTGCGAACCGCACCGATCCGGTGAAAGCCGCCTACGAGCGTTTTTGCCGGAAACTTGCGCGGCGCGGACTGCCGCGCGACGCCGCGGAAGGGCCGCGCATGTATGCGCGCCGTGCCGGCCGGCTACGTCCGGACGTCGCCCGTGCAGTCGATGAAATTACCGAGTGTTACGTTGCGCTGCGCTACGGCCGCGGCACGGCCAAAGACGCCCTGCAGGACTTCAAACGGCGCGTTAGGAAATTTAGCGCACAACCATAAATATCAATACAATCAATAACTTGTATTAAGTTATCGCGCGCGACGGCCTTACGCCGGAGGCAACAGCCCGGCCGGATCAACCGGTTTGCCCAGGCGCCGGATCTCGAAATGCAGTTTGACCTGATCGGCATCGGTATTGCCCATCTCGGCAATCTTCTGCCCGCGCGCGACAGTCTGCCCTTCCTTGACCAGCAGTTCCCGGTTATGGGCATACACGCTGAGGAATTTTTCATTGTGTTTGATGACGATGAGTTTGCCGAGGCCGCGGATTCCGGTGCCGCTGAAAATCACCCGCCCGGCGCCGGCGGCAACCACCGGTTGCCCCATTTTCCCGCCGATGCCGATGCCCTTGCTTGACCCGTCGTTGAACGGTGTCACGATCCTGCCGGTGACCGGCCAGATCCATTCGATGTCTTCCGGGTCTCCCGACGGCTTCGGTTGAGCATCAGGAAAGACCTCGACCTTGGTCACCGGTTCGGGTTTGACACCCGCCATCTGCGCATAGGCCTGGTCGGAATACGGTACGCGCACGCCCCGCGGCTCGGTTTTTATTCCACTGGCCGCAGCAGCGCTACTACCGCCCAGCGGCCTCGCCTCCACCGCACCGGCCGGCGCATGTAACGGCCTCGCCACGACTCCGCGCGGCGGCGCCAGCCGCAACTGCTGTCCGACGCGGATGCGTGCCGGGTCAATCCCGTTCCAGGTAGCCAGTTCGCGATAGTCCAGCCCGAACTCCAGCGCAATGCTGTACAGGGTATCGCCAGGACGTACGGTATAAAACTCGGGGCGGGGCTGGTCCACGGGCGGCGCAGCGCGTGTGATCGCCGGTGCCGGCTTGGCCGGGGATTTCGCCGCCGGCGGCAGGCGTTCCGCCACCGGTGCAGGGCGCGTCGCCACGCAACCGGCCAGGGACAACAAAGCCGCAGCGCCGACAACACGAAGACCGGTCAACATCGTACGCCGCGCGCGGACAGAGATTCCGTCAGCCCAAACCGGGCAGCAGCGGCACAAACCGGGCATCTTCAACTTTCTGGTCGGCATAACCTTGCGCCGTTCGTTCGATGACATGCAGCGACTGTTTGCCCTGGTGCGTCAGCGGGATAATGATTTTACCACCCACCGCCAGTTGATCGAGCAGCGGTTGCGGCACATGCGTCGCCGCCGCGGCCACCACGATGCCGTCAAACGGCGCATGTTCCGGCATCCCCAGCTGACCGTCGGCATTGCGCACGCGCACATTATGCGCACGCGCATCACGCAGGTGCCGCCGCGCCTTGCTTAACAACGGGGCAAGCCGCTCCATCGAATACACCTCGCGCGCAAGCCGCGACAGCACCGCGGCCTGGTAACCGCAACCGGTGCCGATCTCGAGCACCTTGCCGAGGGTACCGCCGTCGCGCAGCAGTTCCAGCATGCGCGCGACGGTATACGGACTCGATATCGTCTGACCGAACCCCAGCGGCAGGGACATGTCTTCGTAGGCACGGCTGGCCAGCGCCTCATCGACAAAAATATGGCGCGGCACCTCACCCATCGCCCCCAGAATGACCTCATCGGCGATACCCTCGCTGCGCAGGCGCTCGACCATGCGCATGCGCGTGCGCTGCGACGTCATGCCGATGCCGGTGTTGGCGGTATTCATGCCGCTGCCGGCCGGTTGAGCCAGGTGCCGACGGTTTCCATCTGTGCAAAACGCGTCAGGTCCATCTGCAAGGGCGTGATCGACACCATGTTCGCCGCCACCGCGTGAAAATCGGTGCCCTCGCCCGCGTCCTGCGCGCTACCGGCCGCCCCGATCCAGTACACCGTATCGCCACGCGGCGTCGTCGCCTTGACCACGGGCTCCGCCTTGTGGCGCTTGCCCAGACGCGTGACCTTCTGGCCCTGCAGCGCAGCGAACGGCACATCCGGCACGTTCACGTTCAGCAATACCGGCTGATCGACATGGTGCTGCGCGAACCGCCCGACCAGGCCGGCGGCGACCTGCGCCGCGGTTGCGTAGTGCTCAAGTGCGCCGGCGACCAGCGAAATGGCGATTGAAGGGATGCCGAGCAGAAAACCTTCGGTGGCGGCCGCAACCGTCCCTGAGTAAATGGTGTCATCGCCCATGTTGGCGCCGCTGTTGATGCCCGACACAATCACATCCGGCAGTTCCGGCAAAAGGCCAGTCACGGCAAGGTGTACACAATCAGTGGGCGTGCCGTTCACATGGTAGTAACCGTTGCTCGCGCGCCGCACCGATAAAGGCCGGTCGAGCGTGAGCGAATTGCTGGCGCCGCTACGGTCACGTTCGGGCGCAACCACGGTGACTTTGCCCAAACCGGACAACGCCTGCTCAAGGGCGGCGAGGCCCGGCGCAAAATAGCCGTCGTCGTTGCTGAGCAGAATGCGCAAAATGATGTTTCGGAATGATTATGGAATCTCTGCCGTTACGGCGGGCCGTCGTTCCAGAATGTGCCGGTTACATGAAAATAAGTTGCCGGATTTTACCACGCGCCCCGCGGCGTCCGGCACGGATGCTACGATACCTGTCCTTTTCAATTACCGGTTAACCATCATGGCTCCCATCGGCTTCCGTATCCTCCCCTTTCCGCCCCAACCCTCGCCCAAGATCATCGGTGCGCTGCGCCGGATCGCCACCGCGCACCTGAGCGACAACATGCACCGTCTGCACGCCATCGGCCCGGATCTGTGGCCCTGCCACAAGGGCGGCAGGCTCGTCGGCCCGGCACTGACGGTCAAAGTCGGTCCCGGCGACAACCTGATGGTGCACAAGGCGATCGATATCGCGCGCCCGGGGGACGTCATCGTGGTCGATGCCGGCGGTGTCAACACCCAGGCCATCATCGGCGAAATCATGTCCTCCCTCGCTGAGCGCAACGGCGCCGCGGGCATGGTCATCGACGGCGCAATCCGCGATGCCGATGCACTGGCCGCATCGAGCTTCCCGGTCTATGCCAGCGGCGTCACCCACCGCGGACCGTACAAAAACGGTCCCGGCGAAATCAACGTGCCCGTGGTGATCGGAGACGCCGTGGTCAATCCCGGCGACATCATCATCGGCGACGATGACGGCCTGCTGGCACTGCCGCAGGATCTGGCCGAGGCCACCATCGCGCTGGCGCTGGAACAGGCGAAGAAGGAAGCCGCGCTGCTTAAAGCGATACGCGGCAAAGGCAAGGTCGACCGCAGCTGGGTTGATGAAACACTGCGCGCCAAGGGCTGCGAAATACCGGCGAAACTGCGCAGCCGATGAGCGGACCATTGACGGGCATCACCGTGGTCGACCTGACCACGGTGGTCATGGGCCCGTATGCAACACAGATCCTCGGCGACCTCGGCGCCAGCATCATCAAGGTCGAGGCGCCCGGCGGTGACAATGTGCGCCATGTCGGACCGATGAAAAGCCGCGGCATGGGACACATGTTCCTGCACCTGAACCGGAACAAGAAAAGCATCGTTCTCGATCTCAAGCAGCCCGCGGGCCGTGATGCGCTGCTGCGCATCGCCGCCAAAGCCGACGTGCTGCTCTACAACATCCGGCCGCAGGCGATGCAGCGGCTGCGCCTCGACTACGCCGCGGTAGCCGCAGCCAATCCGCGCATCGTGTATGTCGGCGCCTATGGTTTTGGCCAGCAAGGCCCCTACGCCGCACGACCCGCATATGACGACCTGATCCAGGGCATGTCGGGAATACCGTGGCTGACGCAGCAGGCCGGTGCCACCGAGCCGCGCTACATACCCGCAACGCTGGCCGACCGCATCGTCGGCCTGCACGCCGTGTACGCAGTGACCACGGCGCTGTTCCACCGTGAACGCACCGGTGAAGGTCAGTCCGTCGAAGTGCCGATGTTCGAGTGCATGAGCCAGATGATTCTTGGCGACCACCTGGGCGGCCGCTCCTTCGAGCCACCGACCGGCAAGGCCGGATATGCGCGGGTGCTTGCCCCCCAGCGCAAACCCTTCCGCACCCGCGATGGTTACGTCTGCGCGCTGATGTACAACGACAAACAGTGGCAGAGTTTCTTCCGCGTCATTGGCAGAGAAGATCTCTACCGCGACGATCCGCGCTTCAATTCACACGAGAACCGTTCGGCGAGAATTGACGAGGCCAATGCCTTTGTGGCTGCAGAAATGCTCAAGCGCACCACTGATGAATGGCTGGCGGCCCTGATGGCCGCGGATATCCCGACAGCACGCATGAACAGCATTGATGACGTCATCGATGATGAGCACCTGAACAGCACGGGCTTCATCCGCATCGAACAGCATCCAACCGAAGGCGCATTGCGCACCACACGCTCGGCCACCCAATGGTCGCGCACGCCGCCGGCGCCGCAATGCGGCGCGCCGCGTCTCGGGGAACATGGCGCGGAAATCCTGCAGGCGGCCGGTTACAGCCATGAGGAAATCCGCGAACTTGCTGCAACCGGCGCAACCACACTACCTGCGTGAGCCGCGACGACCATGGACTTTGAATTCTCCGACGATCAGCGTGCCATCCGCGACGCGATTACACGCGTCTGCGCACGATTCGGCCCCGACTACTGGCTGCAAAAAGACCGTGACGGCGGTTTCCCGCATGAATTTCACGCCGCGATAGCAACCGACGGCTGGCTCGGCATCGCGATGCCCGAAGCCTGCGGCGGCAGCGGCCTCGGTATCACCGAGGCGGCGCTGATGATGGAAACCATTGCCGCCTCCGGTGCCGGTTTTTCCGGAGCCTCAGCGGTACACATGAACATCTTCGGCCTGCATCCGGTAGTCGTTTATGCCTCGGATGAGCAAAAGGCCCGCTGGCTGCCGCCGCTGATCGCCGGCAGGGACAAGGCCTGTTTCGGCGTGACCGAGCCCGGCGCCGGACTCAATACCACACGGCTGACCACCAAAGCCGAGCGCAAAGGCGATCATTACGTCATCTCGGGGCAGAAGGTCTGGATCTCGACGGCGCAGGTTGCCAACAAGATCCTGCTGCTCACCCGCACCACTCCGCTCGCTGACACCAAGAATCCAATCGACGGGCTGACGCTGTTCTATGCCGACATCGACCGCAGCAAGTTTGAGGCGCGAGAAATCGACAAGATGGGACGCAAAGCAGTGGATTCAAACCAGGTGTTCATTGACGGCATGCTCGTACCCGTCGCCGACCGCATCGGCGAAGAAGGCAAAGGTTTCCGTTACATCCTCGACGGTCTCAATCCGGAACGCATACTCGTCGCGGCCGAAGCTGTTGGTCTGGGCCGCGCCGCACTTGATCGCGCTGCGCAGTATGCCGGTGAACGCGTGGTATTCGACCGCCCCATCGGCCAGAACCAGGCCATCCAGCATCCGCTGGCACAACGCTGGATCGAGCTCGAGGCCGCGGCGTTGCTGACTTACAGAGCCGCCAGTCTTTACGATGCCGGCAAGCCCTGCGGTGCGGAGGCCAACGCCGCCAAGTACTTTGCCGGCGAAGCCGGATTCAAGGCCTGCGAAACGGCAGTGCTCACACACGGCGGCATGGGTTATGCGAAAGAATTTCACGTCGAACGTTATTTCCGTGAAGCCATGATTCCGCGCATTGCACCGGTGAGTTCACAACTGATCCTGTGCCATATCGCCGAACGCGTGCTGGGATTGCCCAAGTCGTATTGATACCGGCTGCCGCAAGCCGCAGCGGTTCATGACCTGCGCGCACCATGCGCCTCCAGCAGCTGGCGTATCTGCTCGACACCGGCCGGCACGGCCATGTCGGGATGGATCACCGGCAGGAAGCCCGTCGTGCGCCGCCGGTAGTTCAGATACACCGGAAAAACGGGCACACCGGCGGCCTGGGCGATCCGGTAAAACCCGGATTTGAACTCGGCCCCTTTGCGACGCGTGCCTTCGGGCGCGATAACCAGCCATAACTGCTCACGGCTGTTGAATGCTGCGGCCATGATTTCGGCAAAACCTTCGGGACGGCTACGGTCAACGGGAATGCCGCCCAGCCAGCGCATGAATGTCCCCAGCGGCCCGCGGAACAGCGTGTGCTTGCCGATGAATGCCACCCGTACGCCCAGCAGAAAGAGAAATGCCGCGCCGACGACAAAGTCCCAGTTTGTTGAATGCGGTGCGAGCGCAACGACAAGGCGCGGATGATCGGCAAATTCGCCTTCGGCACGCCAGCCCATGGCTTTCAGTACCCAACGGCCAAGCACCCGCAACATGCCGTAATCACGGCGGGGGACAGTCGGGCCGACGTGAACGGACTCGACCTCGACCGGGATGCCGGGTGCAACCCTAGCTGCAACTCCCATTCAAGCTCCCTTCGCCCGCGCGTTGAATCACTATAACCTATTGATTTTATGTGTTATTTTACTCTGTCGCGATTGGCAGCAGCGTATACGGACGATCATGCGTCAGTGACGGCATCATGCCGCGGATCTTGGCCACGCGCGCAGGATCGACCTCAGCATAGACGATGCCCGGTTCCTCTCCGCCGTCGGCCAGCACTTCGCCCCACGGATCCACAATCAATGCGTGCCCGTAGGTCTCGCGCTTCCCC
>JBFKCU010000138.1:0-7209 GCA_041620115.1 Burkholderiales bacterium
AGCAGATCATCGAGCGTGCCGTCAAAAAACACGTGGCGCGGCAACGCGCCCACACCGATGCGCTGAACCGGTCGCTGGAATCGCGGGTGACCGAATGGGGCATGATCGCCACACCAGTGGATCGCGACGACTTCTGCAATCGCTTGCGCGACGCGGGCTTTTATCAGCGCTGGCGGGAAACCTGCGGCAACCGGGCCTGGCAATTGCTGGAAGATGGCATCGGGGAATCAATATAAGTTATTGATTTTAATTGTATTTTGTAAACTTGCTTGGGGTACCCAAGAAAACGACCCCAAAAAAAGCCCGGACACTCCGGGCTTTTTTTATGACTGCACTACACCGTAGCGCTACTTCTTGGCGGCCATTCCGCCGCCGCCTTTGTCTTTGTTCTTCTTGTAGTTCGCGACGGCACGATCCTCGGCTTTGGCTTGGGCCTGTGCTTCAGCCGCCTTTTTGGCATCCGCCGCAGCCTTTTTCTTAGCCTCGTCGGCAGCATTGGCCGCTGCTGGTGCCGCCGGTGTTGCCGGGGTCGCTGGTGCAGCGGCTGGTTTCGCCGGTACCGCCGGAGTTGCCGGAGTCGCCTTGGCTGGGACCGCCGTCTGTGCCCACGCCAGGCTGAACATGCCGCACGCAAGTACCGCGGGAACGAGTTTCCAGATTTTTCTGATCATTTTTATTTCCACCCTTCCTTGAGTGCATCCGCCACGGCCGGGCGTACCGCCCCGCCGCCCTTGTTTCCGGCAACAGCCTCCTGGTACCAGAACTCGTGATGCTCCTTGGCCCAGGTTTCGTCGACATATCCTGCGCGCATCGACTCATAAGCACCTTCAACACCGATGGTTCCCATGTAAATATGCCCCAGCGACATGGCCATGAAGACCACCGCCGCGATGGCGTGAATCGAGTTGGCCTGCATCATCAACAGGCGACCCTGCTCGAAATTAGGGAAATTCAGGATGAATCCGGTCACGCTGACCACGATACCCAGCAGCGTGACACCGATCCAGAACCACGCCTTTTCGCCGGCATTGAAGCGCCCCGACGGCACGTGTTCACCGGTCAGCAAACCACCGCCCTTGGCGAACCAGCGCAAATCATGCGCTTTCGGCAAATTGTCTTTGACGAACGTCACAAACATCAGGATCGTACAGAAGGCGAATACCGGACCGACAAAGTTGTGCACGTTCTTGGCCAGAACCGCGAGCCAGGCAAAGAGCGTGTAACCGATGACCGGCAACAGGATGTGCTTGCCGAAAAGTATGATGATTCCGGTCACGGCCAGCAGCACGAAACTGATGGCCGCACCCCAATGGACCATCCGGTCCCAGGAGCCGAACCGGAGGATACGGCGTCCCGTAGGCTTCTCGTGCAGTTTGATCGGCCCCTTGATTGCATAAAAGATGCCGATGAGCGCCATCACCAGCACGATCACCCAGCCGCCATAAACGGTAATCGGCCCGTTGCGCAACTGGCGCCAGGTTTCGCCCTCGGGCTGCACCAGCACATTCGACTCGATGCCGCGCACCTGTGTCGTCTGGTAGGCGTTATCGCCGCCCCGGACATCACGCCAGACCGGCGCATTGTTGCCGGGCTGGACCTGCTGGCGCGCCGCCTGTTCCTGAGCCGATTTGGTATCCGCCGCCGTTGCCGGTGCCAGCATGCCGCACATGAACGCCGTCAACACCACCCACAGCCACTGCCTCATCCGAACCTGCATGGCCACATACCTCCTCTTAGTTGCTGGCGCGCGCGTACTCGTTCTGCGACTCGGTGCGTGCCTTGATCGTTTTTTCCCAGTTGGCCCGGTCGTTCTTGAACTGCGCGTTGTTCCAGGGCTGAGTGTCAGGCTTGCCCTGATACTGGCCTTGCTTGTACACGGTCACGGACTGCTGCTCGCCGCAACCCGCCAGCACCACTGCGCACCCCCCCGCCAATGCTGCGATCAGGATCCGGTTCACGATTTGGCTCCGGCCGGTGGCGTTGCGCCTTTTTCGGGCTTGCCGTAGGCGGTACCCCAGCCCCAGACTTCGGCGCCCTTGCCGCGCTTCAACACGCGATTGCGGTAAATGTCGGCAATCACGTCTGAATCGCCGCCGAGCAGCGCCTTGGTCGAGCACATTTCGGCACAGGCCGGCAGTTTCCCTTCCGCCAGGCGGTTACGACCGTATTTCTTGAACTCGGCCGCCGAATTGTCGGCTTCCGGCCCGCCGGCGCAGAAGGTGCACTTGTCCATCTTGCCGCGCAGGCCGAAGGCCCCGTCCTGCGGGAACTGCGGGGCTCCGAAAGGACAGGCATAGAAGCAATAACCGCAGCCGATGCACAGGTCCTTGTCGTGCAGCACCACGCCTTCGGAGGTCTTGTAGAAGCAATCCACCGGGCACACTGCCATGCACGGTGCATCCGAGCAGTGCATGCAGGCGACCGAGATCGATTTTTCGCCGGGCAATCCGTCGTTGAGGGTCACCACACGCCGCCGGTTAACGCCCCAGGGCACTTCGTGCTCCTGCTTGCACGCGGTTACGCAGCCGTTGCACTCGATGCAGCGCTCGGCATCACACAGGAATTTCATTCTGGCCATATTGATCTCCTCTGGAGTCTCTGGTCGTTAGGCTTTGGCCACTTGGCAAAGCGTGGTCTTGGTCTCCTGCATCATGGTCACGATGTCGTAACCATATGTAGTCGCCGTATTGACCGCTTCACCGCGGACCACCGGGGCTGCACCTTCCGGGTAATACTTTTTCATGTCCTCGCCCATCCACCAGCCGGCAAAGTGGAACGGCAGGAACACGGTGCCCGGCGCAACCCGCTCGGTAACCTGTGTCTTGACCTTGAGTTTTGCCTTCGTCGGCGATTCGACCCAGACGTATTCGTTGTTGCGCACGCCGCGGTCGTTCGCATCCTTGGGATTGATCTCGACAAACATTTCCTGCTGCAATTCCGCCAGCCAGGGATTCGACCGGGTCTCGTCGCCGCCGCCTTCGTATTCCACCAGGCGCCCGCTGGTCATGATCAGCGGATAGGACTTGACCGCATCCTTGTTGGCATCCTGCACGGTCTTGAACAGCACCGGCAGACGCCAGCGGTTCTTCTGGTCGGCGTGGGTCGGGTATTTCTCGATCAGGTCCGGCCGCGCCGTATAGAGCGGCTCACGGTGTTGCGGGATCGGGTCGGGGAAGTTCCAGACCAGGGCCCGCGCCTTGGCATTACCGAACGGCACGCAACCGTGCTTGATCGCGACGCGCTGGATGCCGCCCGACAGGTCGGTTTTCCAGTTCTTGCCTTCGGCTGCCGTTTTCTCCTCGGCGGTCAGGTCATCCCACCAGCCGAGCTTCTTCAGCAGCACGTGGTCGAACTCCGGATAACCGGTGGTGATGTCCGAATTCACCGACGAGACGCCGTCTTCGGCCAGCAGATTCACGCCGTTATGCTCCACCCCGTAGCGTGCGCGGAACGTGCCGCCGCCGTCTCGGATGTCGCGAGTGAAATCGTACAGATTGGGCGAACCCGGATGCTTGATCGCGGCCGAGCCCCAGCACGGCCACGGCAGGCCGAAGTAATCGCCGTCGAGGACGTATCCGGTCTTGGCATCCTTGCCGCCTTTGGCACGCAGCGTCTTGATGTCGAACACGTGCATGTTGCGCATGTGCGCCTGCAACCGCTCCGGCGATTGGCCCGTGTAGCCGATGGTCCACGTGCCCGAGTTGACTTCACGCAGTGTGTCCTCCATGTCCGGCTCCATGCCGCCCTTGCCCTTCACCAGCTTGATCTTGTTGATCCACTCCTTGGCGTAGCCGAATTTCTCCGCCATCTGGTACATGATCATGTGATCGGTGCGCGACTCGAACATCGGCTCGATCACTTTTTCCCGCCACTGGATGGAACGGTTGGACGCCGTCACCGAGCCCGAGGTCTCGAGCTGGGTCGCTGCCGGCAGCAGGTATACGCCATCCTTGCGCACCATCGCCGCCATCGCGGCCGTCGCCGAAGGATAGGGATCCACCACGACCAGCAGGTCGAGTTTCTTCATCGCCTCGACCATTTCCTTGCCGCGCGACTGCGAGTTCGGCGCATGACCCCAGAACACCACGGCATGCAAACCGCTCTTCTGGTCCATGTTCTCCGGCTTCTCGAGCACGCCGTCGATCCAGCGTGACACCGTGATGCCGGGCTTCTCCATCATGGCCTTGTCCTGGAAGCGCCCCTTCATCCACTCGTAATCCACGCCCCAGACCTTGCACCAGTGCTTCCATGAGCCTTCCGCGAGGCCGTAGTAACCCGGCAGCGAATCCGGATTCGGACCGATGTCGGTGGCGCCCTGCACGTTGTCATGGCCGCGGTAGATATTGCAACCGCCGCCGGCGCGGCCGACATTGCCCAGCGCCAGCTGCAGGATCGCCGAGGCGCGCACGATGGCATTGCCGTTGGTGTGCTGCGTCTGCCCCATGGCCCAGACGATGGTGCTGGGCCGGTTCTTTGCCATTTTCTCGGCGACGTCGCGGACCTCGGCTTCCTTCATGCCGGTGACTTCCTCGACCTTCTCCGGCGTCCACTTCATTGCGTCTTCCCGCGCCTTGTCCATGCCGTAGACGCGATCGCGGATGTATTCCTTGTCCTCCCAGCCATTCTTGAAGATGTGATGCAGCATCCCCATCAGGAACGCCACGTCGGTGCCGGAACGAATACGGTAATACGTGTCGGCCTTGGCCGCCGTGCGGGTGAAGCGCGGATCGACAACGATCACCTTGGCGCCATTCTCCTTGGCGTGCAGCGTATGCAGCATCGACACCGGATGTGCTTCCGCCGCGTTGCTGCCGAAGAACAGAATGCACTTGGAATTCTGCTCGTCGTTGTACGAGTTGGTCATCGCACCATAACCCCAGGTATTCGCGATGCCCGCCACCGTGGTGGAATGGCAGATGCGCGCCTGGTGATCCATGTTGTTGGTGCCCCACATGGCGACGAACTTGTTGAACAGGTAGGCCTGTTCGTTGTTGTGCTTGGACGAGCCGATCCACATCACTGAATCCGGCCCCTTGTCCTTGCGCAGCGCCAGCATCTTCTGCGACACCTCATTGAGCGCCTGGTCCCAGGACACCTTCTCCCACTTGCCGCCGTTGAGCTTCATCGGCGAACGCAGGCGGTGCGAAATCTCGTGCATGCCGTGTTCACGGATCGACGCGCCCTTGGCGCAATGCGCGCCGAGATTGATCGGCGAATCAAACACCGGTTCCTGACGAACCCAAACCCCGTTCTGCACCACCGCATCGATCGCGCAGCCCACGGAACAGTGCGTGCACACCGTGCGCTTGACCTCGATGTTGCCGCCTGCGGGTTTCTCCGCGGCCTCGGCCTTTTGCATCATCGAAAACGGCAGTTGCGACAGCACCGCAGCGCCGCCGGCGGCGAAGCCGCTGCGCTTCAAAAATGCGCGTCGGTCTATGGTGTTGCCGAGGAAGGCGGAAGCGCCGCGCGCAAGACGATTCTGCGCCGCGCTGCTCTGGCTGGTTTTCCGGGTCAATAACATGGCGGCCTCCTCAAACCTTGGTGGTTTCGTAATAACGGCGCACGTGCGCAGTCAACTGGTAGCCCTTGCCCTGCGGCGCCGGCTGGGCCTTGGCGGTTTTGGCATCACCATCGGTTTTTGACGCTACGACCGCTGCTGTGGCAACTCCGCCGACACCGACGGCGGCGAGGAATTTTCTACGACTCATCTTGGCGCTCATGGTCATGACCTCCTTCAGGCTAGCTCGAAATATTCGGCTTCATTGGTAAAAAATGCATTGGCAAATCTTGCGACATGGCGGTAAAAATCCGTCTGCTCGGCACGGCAAATCGTCTCGGCGACATCGGCGTACCACGGTGCCAGGTAATCTCTAAAAAACACACGCTGTTTTTCAAAGCCGTCCACCGCTTCCAGTTCATCGACGACCAGCCCGCGCATGACATCGCACAGCGCCGAAAAATGATCCTCGTATTCTGCGCTGTCTTCCGCACGGACATAACCGATCCGGCCCAGATCCTCGCGCAATT
Organism: Burkholderiales bacterium; assembly: GCA_041620115.1. Classification (GTDB taxonomy): domain Bacteria; phylum Pseudomonadota; class Gammaproteobacteria; order Burkholderiales; family SG8-41. Next base: position 6,031 of record JBFKCU010000138.1, read on the forward strand.
CCGCCAGCAGCTGCCCGCGCTGCCGCCCGGACATGTAGCTCGAAGCATACAGTGAAACCGGCGGGCGTCCGGTGCCGACAAAAACCTCATCGAATTCCCTGCGCACCGCATCGACCGCCGCGACATCAGCGGCTTTCCTCAATCCATTCCATTCCCGCACCAGCGGCGACGCATCATCAACCAGCAACTGTCGCGAATCTGCGATGTGACGGAGCAATTCGGCGGATGGACTGCTTACAAACAGATGGGCCAACACCGCATACAGTGCCGCCCTTGCCGCGTTCTCCTCCGCGGCCGGCACCGCGCTGATTACATCCTCGGTGATCGTCGCCGTCATGTGTCCTTAGGTCGCCGTCAACATGTGATTATTGGCCTATCTTATTGACCTTTGTCTAAAAACTCCACCATTCTCCAACGCAATTCCACAATAAAAAATAATACGTAATGGACAACATTAATGGTCGTTGATGTTGCCGTGCAGCGAATTTTGCATCAGATCAATCACGCGGCAATCAGCGCACATTTTTATCCGGTCCAGTGCTCCCGGCTGCGCAAACATCGAATGCTGCCCCAGCTTCGCCAGCATGTTGTCGACCATCTGTTTGGTTCCAAAAGGTTTTCCGCATTTGATGCAATCAAATGTGGTGGCCTCGTTCAGCGTCCGTGGCTGTTTGGCTTCCTTGGCTACAGACAATCTGGGCTCGAGCGCCAGCGCTTGTTCCGGGCATGTGCGTACGCACAATCCACATTGCACGCAATTTTGTTCTATGAAACGCAACGCGGGCGCCTCTTTCGAGTCGAGCAATGCCCCTTCCGGACAGGCGCCGACGCAAGCCATGCACAAGGTGCACTTACCCTTGTCCACGGCGATATTGCCGAACGGCGCGCCCGATTTCAGTGCAACGGTGTCGACCTTCGTCGCGCCCTCGCTGCGCAGGTGGTCAAACACGAAATCCAGCGTGCCGCGCTTTTCGTTCGTCAGGTTGAAATTCGCCCCCTTGATCGCTGCCGGAGTCGGCAACGCCCGGATTCCGGATTCCAGCTGCTGCCGATCCTGCGCCACCAGCAGTTGCAAACGCCCTCCGGCATGGCCAAAGCCGGTCAGGATTTCCTCGCCCAGCGCCTGCTGCCGGCCCAGCGCCTCGACATACTCGGGCGCCTCGGACCCGGCGGCCAGCA
>JBFKCU010000139.1:0-7172 GCA_041620115.1 Burkholderiales bacterium
AGCCGAACTTCGAATCGAGGTGATTGGCGGCGGCGCGACGCAGATACCGATCGCGATCGTGCCGTTTCGCGCTGAAGAAGGGCTTACCCAGCGCATCACGCCGGTGGTCACGGCCGACCTGGCCCGTAGCGGTCTGTTCAGGACCGTGGATCCGGGCGGCATGAATCCGGTGCCGTACGAGCCGGAGCAGTTGAATTACGCGCAATGGCGCGCGCGCGGCGCCGATGCCGTGGTGATCGGTTCGGTGACCCGCGCGGCGGACGGCCGTTATGACATCCGCTTCCGGGTGATGGATGCGGTAAAGCAGACGCAGATCGCCGGCTTCGTCTATTTTGCGAGTGAAAGCCAGTTGCGACTGACCGCGCACAAGATCGCCGACGTCATCTACGAAAAACTGACTGGCGACGCCGGCGTGTTCGCGACCCGCATCGCCTACGTGGTCAAGCGCGGACCGCGATACGAGCTGCACGTTGCCGACGCCGATGGCTATGGCGCGCAGAGCGTGCTGAGTTCGAACGAGCCGATCATATCGCCCGCGTGGTCCCCGGACGGCACGCGGCTGGCCTATGTGTCGTTCGAACAGAAAAAGCCCATCGTTTACGTGCAGTCGCTGACCACGGGCGGGCGCCAGGCGGTTGCGGCATTCCGCGGCAGCAACAGCGCGCCGGCGTGGTCCCCGGACGGCCGACGACTGGCGGTGACGCTGACGCGCGACGGCAACTCACAGCTTTATCTGATCAATGCTGATGGTTCGGGCACACCGGTGCGCCTGACCCAAAGCGCGGCGATCGACACGGAGGCGAACTTCGCGCCCGACGGCCAGTCGCTGTTGTTCACGTCCGACCGTGGCGGCGGCCCGCAGATCTACCGCGTTTCGGCGGGCGGCGGCGCAGCGCAGCGCGTCACCTTTGACGGCAGCTACAACGTATCGCCGCGGCACAGCCCCGACGGCAAGAGCTTCACTTTCATCCAGCGCAATCACGGCCGCTTCAACGTGGCCGTGCAGGATTTCTCGACGCGACAGGTGCAGGTGCTGACCGACGGCGGCATCGACGAGTCACCGAGTTTTGCACCGAACAGCAAGGTCATCCTCTACGCAACCCAGGTCGGGGGGCGTGGTATATTGGCCGCCGTTTCCAGCGACGGTCGCATCAAGCAGCGATTGACTGCCGATGTCGGGGATGCGCGTGAACCCGCGTGGAGCCCTGTGGTCAATAAGTAACACTCAGCCAACCACCCCAGTCGACAAGGAGCTAGACAATGAAAAGGTTACTACTTGCAGCAATGGCGTTGATGGTGCTCGCCGCCTGCAGCAGCACGCCCACCAAGGAACAGGATGCGGCTGCGGTCGAAGACCGCAGCGGCGGCGCCGCGTCGCAGCAGGCGGCCACGCCGCCGTCCGCTACCACCGGGCCGACGTCGAAGCCGCTCGCCTCCGCCGGGGTGTCCGGCAATCCGCTCAAGGACCCCTCCAATATCCTGTCCAAACGTAGTGTGTTTTTCGAACTGGACAGCAATATCGTCAAAGACGAGTTCAAGCCGCTGGTGTCGGCACATGCGCGTTATCTGCAGCAGAACCGGGGCATGAAAATGACCATACAGGGAAATGCCGACGAACGCGGCAGTCGTGAATACAACCTTGCCCTCGGTCAGCGCCGCGCCGATGCCGTAAAGCAGATGATGCAGTTGCTGGGGGCGCAGGCGGATCAGATCGAGACCGTCAGTTTTGGTGAGGAAAAGCCCAGGGCTACCGGACATGATGAAGCCAGCTGGGCCGAGAACCGCCGCGCCGACATCGTTTATCCCAACGACTGATTCCGCGCATGATGATGTTCCGTAGCTTGCGTGCCGCAGGCGGCCTGCTGGTGCTGTGCGGCGGCCTGCTGGCCGCAGGGCCGGCGGTCGCCGGAATGTTTGACGACGAGGTTGCGCGCAAGCAGATTGCCGAGCAGCAGAAGCGGGTGGACGAACTGCGACAGCAGACCGATGGCATGAACGCGCGTCTGGCCAAGATCGAAGAAGGCAGCAAGTCACAGCCGCTGCTGGCCCTGGTATCAGAGATCGAGAAGTTGCGCGAAGAGATCCGCGTCCTGCGCGGTCAGGTCGAAGTGCTGGGCCACGATATCGAGGGTGTTTCCAAGCGGCAGCGCGACATGTATGTCGACCTGGATTTGCGGCTGCGTCGCTTCGAGCAGCCCGGTGCAACGACGGCGCCTGCCGCTGGCGGTGCGCCTGCAGCCGGCGGTACTGAAGCCGCGAAGGCCGCGTCTGCGGCGGCGCCCGTGAGCGGTGACGAGAACGAGGTTTATGAGCGCGCTCAGGGGCAGCGCCGCATCGGCAACTATCAGGGAGCGATCAGCGCCTTTCAGGGTTTCATCACCCGCTTTCCGAAAAGCACGCTGGCGCCGCGCGCCCAGTACTGGATCGGCGATTCCTATTTCAATTTGCGCGATTTCAAGAACGCAATCGCCAGCCAGCAGAAGCTGGTGGCCACCTATCCCGACAGTTCGTCAGTGCCCGATGCCCTGCTGAATATGGCGAGTTCGCAAATGGAATCCGGCGATACAGCTGCTGCGCGCAAGACCATGGATGGCCTGATTGCCCGTTTCCCGGCGTCCGATGCGGCCGAGAAGGCGCGTCGACGTCTCGGCAATCTGCGCTGAGTGCTGCAGCAGGCGCTGCCGCAATTCGAGCCCGTATGTCCGCTGTGACCCAAGCTGTTGCCGAACCGCCTGTTTCGAGCCAAGGGACACCGTCGTTACGCGTCACCGAGATCTTCGCATCGTTGCAGGGCGAGACCAGTCGCGTGGGCCTGCCCACGGTTTTCGTGCGCCTGACCGGATGTCCGCTGCGCTGCGGCTACTGCGATACCGCATACGCGTTTCATGGAGGTGAAACGCGACCGCTGGATGACATCATGCGCCGCGTCGCCGAGTACGGCGTGCAGCACGTGACGTTGACCGGCGGTGAGCCGCTGGCGCAAAAGCATGCGCCGTTGCTGCTGCGCCAGCTCGCCGACGCGGGTTATTCAGTCTCACTGGAAACCAGCGGCGCGATCGATGTTGCTCCGGTGGACACTCGCGTTTCCAGGATTCTGGATATCAAGACGCCCGGTTCCTGCGAGTGTGAACGCAATCTCTGGTCCAATCTCGGGCATCTGACGCCGCATGACGAGATCAAGTTCGTGATTTGTGACGAGGCCGATTATCTGTGGAGCCGCGAGCAATTACGAAGCCGCCGCCTCAATGCGCTGTGCCCGGTACTATTCTCGCCTGTGCACGGCCGATTCGATCCGCGCCTGCTGGCCGACTGGATCCTGCGCGACAAGCTGCCGGTACGCATGCAGGTACAGCTGCACAAGCTGCTGTGGGGCGACCAGCCGGGGCATTGAAATTGAAGCCCAACGCTGTTGTGCTGTTGTCCGGCGGACTGGATTCCGCCACCACGCTGGCGATTGCGCGTGAGGACGGCTGTGACTGTTATTGCCTGTCCATCGATTACGGTCAGAGGCACCGTTCCGAACTTGACGCCGCGGTGCGCGTGGCGCGGTCGCTGAGTGCGGCGGCACACAAGGTGGTGCGCATCGATCTCGGCGCGGTCGGCGGCTCGGCGTTAACCGACTACTCGATTCCCGTGCCGGTGGCCGGTGTGCAGCCCGGCATTCCCGTGACCTACGTGCCGGCACGCAACACGATCATGCTGGCGCTGGCGCTGGCACATGCCGAGGTCAGCAGCGCGGATCATATCTATTTCGGCGCAAACGCGGTCGACTACTCTGGGTATCCGGACTGTCGTCCTGAATACATGCGCGCGTTCGAAAAGCTCGCCAATCTCGCCACCAAGGCGGCCGTCGAAGGCCGGCCACTCCGGCTGCATACGCCGATCATCGAGCTGAGCAAGGCCGATATCATCCGTCGTGGCGCAGCGCTCGGCGTTGATTACGCGCTGACGGTTTCGTGCTACCAGGCGGATGATGAAGGCCGGGCCTGCGGTGTTTGCGATTCCTGCCGGCTGCGCCGGGCGGGTTTCGAGCAGGCGGGGGTCGTTGACCCGACACGCTACAAATAGATCAATAAAAACAATTAATTATCTGTTGCCCGTCGGTGAGCAGTACACTGGCCGTAAATCAGCGCAGCCGCAAGCGTCCGCTTGGAGCGGGTTGTCGAGCCTGCGCGCCGGAGGAGATGCATGGAACTGAACGTACATCAACAGGTACTGATCGCCGTATTCGCCGTTGCGCTGGCGCTGGGCGCCATTGTCAACAAGACCAATTTCTGCACCATGGGCGCAGTCTCCGACTGGGTCAACATCGGCGACAGCGGGCGCATGCGCGCGTGGCTGTTTGCCATGGCCATTGCCATCGCCGGCGTGATTGCGATGGAGCTGACCGGCATGGTCAACCTGTCAGGCGAAACCTTTCCGCCGTACCGCACCGCCAGTTTCGGCTGGCTGCGTTATCTTGTCGGCGGCGCGCTGTTCGGCATTGGCATGACGCTGGCCAGCGGCTGCGGCAACAAGACGCTGGTGCGCGTCGGTGCCGGCAACCTGAAGTCGTTGGTTGTTCTGGTGATCGCCGCCATCATGGCGTACCTGATGCTGTGGACGCCGTTTTACGAAAAACTGTTCCATCCCTGGGTGTCGGCGACTACGGTCAATCTCGCGCAGCACGGTGTCAACACGCAGGAGCTCGGCGCTGTGGTGTCCGGCATGTTCGGCCTGCAGCCATCGCGTAATCTCAATGCGGCAATCGGCGGGGCGCTCGCGCTGGCCCTGTTTGTCTACGTTTTCCGTTCAGCGGATTTCCGCGGCAGCTTTGATAATATCCTGGGCGGTGCCGCGGTTGGGCTGGCGGTGCTTGCTGGCTGGTACATTACCGGCGGTCCGCTGGGCCAGGCATGGAAGGAATATGCCGACTTCGCGACCCAGGTTCCCAGCCGTGTCCAGGTGCAATCCTATACGTTCATCAGCCCCATGGGCGATTCCGTGCGTTACCTGATGAGCCCGGGGAAGACCACGCTGGTCAATTTCGGTGTTGTTGCGCTGGCCGGCGTCATCGCGGGTTCGTTCATCTACGCCCTGATTGCGAAGAGCTTTCGCGTCGAGTGGTTTGTTTCGGTTAAGGATTTTGCCAATCACGCCACGGGTGGTGTGCTCATGGGCGTGGGCGGTGTGCTGTCCATGGGGTGCACGGTCGGACAGGCAATCACCGGCATGTCCACCGTGGCCGTCGGCTCCATGCTGACCTTTCTGGCTATCGTCATCGGTGCTGCGGGGACGATGAAATACCAGTATTGGCGCATGATGCAGGAGGCCTGAACGTCCTCCAGCCTGTTGCAGCGCAGAACGCGGTTGACCCGCTGGGTAGGCGTGTTAAAATTCGCCCCTTTTTGAGGGCGGTTAGCTCAGCTGGTAGAGCAGCGGACTTTTAATCCGTTGGTCGCGAGTTCGAATCTCGCACCGCCTACCAGGATTCATCAAGGGGTTACGCGCAAGCGTAACCCTTTTTTTATTGGTACTGTCTGCACGGGGTGATTTGCTCAAATGACGCGCTGGGGGCGCGCAATTCCGTAGCCTTGGGCGTAATCGATACCCAGCGCACGGATTTCGCGGATGGTTTCGTCGTTTTCCGCCCACTCCGCGATGTCGGGATGCCCGCGCCCCGTCCGATACTGGCATTGGCGCCGACCATAAGATGGATTTTCCGTATATGTGCCACAGCGCGTTCGCAGGCTCAGGAGATGTCGTAACGGCAAGTCGGCAGAAAGCTTTAGCGGATTGCGGGATGGTGGGCGCTACGGGATTAGGGGTCCTTGATCCGGATGCCCGTAAGCGGATCGGTGTTGTCGCTGGAGACAGGCTGCCCTAACATGGCTTCACGCCCGCAGGAACTAGCAATCAGTTAAGTCGCGAGCGCGACTGCAGGCAATTGGGAAAAAGGAGTGATTATGTCGGGAAGGCTGAAATTGCGCGCTTACGCATCCGCGGTGTCGGGTGCGCTGCTGATTACGGCAATGGCCGCAGTGTCGGCGCAGGAATATCCGTTCCGCCCGGTGAGAATCATCGTGCCGTCCGCAGCGGGCGGCGGGACAGACAGCACCACGCGGCTTATTGTGCCCAAGATGGGCGAATCGCTGGGCCAGCGCGTGGTGGTGGAGAACCGTGCCGGTGCAGCTTCGATCATCGGCACCGATATCGTTGCAAAGTCACCCGCGGACGGTTATACGCTGCTGACCGGCATCAGCACTATCACCATTCATCCCTCGACGCACAGGAAGCTGCCGTTCGAACTGTTCAAGGACATCGTGCCGGTATCCCAGTTCGTGGAGTTGCCCAATATTTTGGTGGGACATCCGTCGGTCCCGGCACAGAATCTCAAGTCACTGATGGCGTTCGTGCGCGTCCGACCGGGCGAACTCGAATATGCCAGTGCGGGGCGTGGCAGCAATCTGCACCTGTGCTTCGAAATGCTCCTGAGCATGACGGGATTGAAGATGGTGCATGTGCCGTATAAGGGATCGGGCCAGGCGGTGGCCGATCTGGTTGCGGGGTATGTGCCGTTCATGATCACCAACATGATTACCGGCACCACACAGGTGCGCGCGGGGCGGTTGCGTGCCTACGGCGTGACCAGCGCCAAGCGCTCGGCTGCGGAGCCGGACATCCCGACGATTGCGGAGCAGGGCGTGCAGGGGTATGCGGCGGTGCAGTGGTACGGCCTGATGACGCCCGGCGGCACGCCCAAGGAGGCGATCGCAAAGCTGCACAAGGCAGTGACGTTCGCCCTCGCAGATGCCGAGGTGCGCAAACGATTTAAGGAAAGCGGTGCCGACCCGGTAGGCAATACGCCTGCGGAGTTTGAGGCGGTGATGCGTGAAGACATGGTCAAATGGGCGAAAGTGGTCAAATCGGCAGGAATCCAGCCGGAGTGACGTCGCAAACAAGCAGTAACTTTCAGGTTGTTGTTTTAAAAGGACAATCAGGAGACTTACGGTAGCAATCCGCTATCGTAAGATTCTTGCAAGCCCGAGTAAGGCTGGCGCAAGCTGGATCGGTGAACATGCGGATGCGCTGCGGCTGAACCAGGGTTCCTGGCTCAAATGCGGACCCCTCATCCACTGCTGCCAGGAGTTCTTAATGAACAAAGTTATTGCCGGACTTGCAACTTTCTTGAT